>NZ_CEYLVT010000057.1:0-17990 GCF_982860115.1 Moorena sp. | reverse complement strand
TGAGGTTTTACATGAGGTTTACATGAGTTTTATAGTTCCTAGTTGTGCTATTGGGGGGCCTCATGTTCCGCCTCTAGCCCTTGGTTATGTTGCTGCCCGTAACGCACCACTTTGTCAAACAACAAAAATCAGATGCACCCAACCTCTATCCAGTAGAGCCATCAGGACTCGAACAGGGGGGAATATGCTAACGAAGGTATCAGATCAGAGTAAGCGCAAGAATCAATAAACCGTGGCTTACCCTCGAAAAAGACCGCGTCATTCTCAATAAATTAACTCTATTGCGATTACAGTTCGACGAGATTATAGGGGTTTCGAGCCACGATCAACCGATATCGAGCCAATGCACATTATGGGCAATTTTTTCTTGCGCTTACCCTGGGGATCATATGAGTTTTTACATGAGTTTTTACATGAGTTTTTACATGAGTTTTATGAGATTCAAAACTGTGGAAAATACTAATCTAGTATGTGTAGTGAAACCAAAGAATGTAATCAATTCTTTTTTCCTACAACCCTTTATAAACAGTCAATCTAACAGGAGTTAGTTTAAACAATGGGTCTATTTAATGGTGATAATGACGCTCATATCTTCGGTCTTGTTAAGCGAAACGGCCGTATTTTATCTGGTAAAGGCTTCAAGGTTGACAAAAAGCCCCAGGGGTATTACTTGATAACTTTTGATCAGCCATTTGCAGAATCTCCTGGAGTAACCTGTACAATTTATGGGGATTCTTGGCGAAGTTTTCAAATGTCTATTTCAGTCGTTGATATTACCCCTAATTACTTCATATGCCAAACTTCAACACCCATGCAAGCTGAAGAGAGTGCTTTCAGCTTTATTGCTGTTGGTCATAGTCATGGGGCACCTGAATAGGTGACATGAGCCCTAAAAAGCTTAGTAGATAAGGCTTTGAGCCCAATGAGCTTAGGGAAGATACAGTCCCAAATTAACCCTAGATTCATTTAATGGCAAGCTCAAACCCTTATAACTAAGTTGACACTCCCCGTCCTATAAGAACGGGGATTCTTACTTCAACGTTCGCGTAGCGCGGCCTACGGCCTTGCTGTCTTGCGTATAGCAGGTCGGAACCAAAAAAAGTAGAGGACAATTCTACCTAAGCGTTTAGATAATGGATCTAGGTTTCGGTGGGGCACACCGTACCTTTTTTTATATATATAGATACTTTTTTTATCATTCTCACATGCTCACCTAACTATAGCTGCTTTACTCAGTTGGGTCAACCAACAGCCCCTAGGCACGCCACTGTTCTGCTTGGATGATGGTCATGACGGCATTTGGAATATCTTTATAAGATGCGTTTACCCTGATAAAGGTAGTTTTATTAATAAGTTAATTAATATACACAATCGTTGCCCTTGAGAGCGTTGGCGTAGCCTGCGCGTAGCGCAATCGCTGGATTTTATAAAAGTTAATATAGCAATTCTTCTAAATCATTTGTAAAATCAGACAAATCTGGAATCATTGCTGGTAAAAGGTTATAGCGATTCGGCGAGGCCGACGCTATCGCGAACACTTTAGCCAATATATTTCACGAATTATTTAAAACTGCTATATAGTGCCGTTTACTTTTGTCCCACTACTTACTAAAATCGCTATGTTTAGTGAAACCAAAGAATGTAACAAGAGTTACGCAAGGACTCGATCGGTAGTGTGGGCAATGTTTTATCCACACTACAGGTAGCGTTAAATTGAGGGATTTGCGTAAGTCCTATGTAATCAATTCTTTTTTCATACAACCCTTTATAAACAGTCAATCTAACAGGAGTTAGTTGAAACAATGGTTACATCTCATGATGAGCATGACACTCATATCTTCGGTCTTGTTAGCCGAAACGGCGAGATTTTATCTGGTAAAGGCTTCAAGGTTGACAAAAAGCACCAGGGGATTTACTTTATAGCGTTTGATCAGCCATTTGCAGAATCTCCTGGAGTAACCTGTACAATTTATGGGGATTCTTGGCGAAGTTTTCAAATGTCTGTTGCAGTCCTTGAGATTAACCCTAATTTCTTCGTATGCCAAACTTCAACACCCACTCTTCCTGAAGATAGTGGTTTCAGCTTTATTGCTGTTGGTCCTAGTCATGGGGCACCTGAATAGGTAACATGAGCCCTACAAAGCTTAGTAGATAAGGCTTTGAGGCAAATGAGCTTAGGTAAGATACAGTCCCAAATTAACCCTAGATTCATTTAATGGCAAGCTCAAACCCTTATAACTAAGTTGACACTCCCCGTCCTATAATAACGGGGATTCTTACAACCCTTTATAAACAGTCACTCTAACAGAAGTTAGTTGAAACAATGGTTACATCTCATAGTGAAAATGACGCTCATATCTTCGGTCTTGTTAAGGCAAACGGCGAGATTTTATCTGGTAAAGGCTTCAAAGTTGACAAAAAGCGGAGCGGGATTTACATTATAGCTTTTGATCAGCCATTTGCAGAATTTCCTGGAGTAACCTGTACAATTTATGGGGATTCTTGGCTAAGTTTTCAAATGTCTGTTGCAGTCCTTGAGATTAACCCTAATTTCTTCGTATGCCAAACTTCAACACCCACTCTTCCTCAAGATAGTGGTTTCAGCTTTATTGCTGTTGGTGAGGTGTAGCTCACTAGGTGACATGATACCTAAAAAGCTTAGTAGATAAGGCTTTGAGGCAAATGAGCTTAGGGAAGATACAGTCCCAAATTAACCCTAGATTCATTTAATAGCAAGCTCAAACCCTTATAACTAAGGTAAGCATATGCGCTACGCGCATATGCTTACTAACTCAGGTCAGGCTATTGATTTTATAGTTGAGCTTTCTTCTAAATACTCCAAGGTTTTAAGCAGACGAACTGCTGAGTGATAGGCTTCTTCAGTTAATTCATGACGTTCCTGAGGGCTATCCACTAGGTCATTAACCACTAACTGCAAGCAAACAATCATTGGAGTCAGGTGAGTTCGCACTTCATGGGAGGTCTTGACTAACTCCTTTTTGACCACATTTTTAACCTCTCCATCGCTATTGTGCTCAAACTGCATCTTGTACAAACGAGAGTAGTAACCCTCCTTGTTAAGCAGTTCTTCATGGGTGCCAATCTCAACCACTTGCCCTTTGTCCATAACCACGATTTGATGAGCTTTTTGGATCGTAGACAGTCGGTGAGCAATGACTACCGTTGTGCGATCGCGACAGAGTTCATCAATAGCTTGTTGTACTAGCCGTTCGGAAACCGTATCTAAGGCACTGGTTGCTTCATCTAAAATTAAAATATCTGGATTCCGCAGCAGTGCCCGGGCAATGGCCATGCGTTGACGTTGTCCACCGGATAACATTACACCGCGATCGCCTACTTTGGTATCAAACCCTTGGGGTAATTGCATGATAAATTCATAGGCATTAGCTCGTTTCGCTGCTCCAATAATATCTTCCTCGGTCACATCTGTCATTCCATAAGCAATATTGTTGCGCACGGAATTATTAAATAAAAACGTATCCTGACTAACAACCCCCATCGCTTGTCTGAGGGAACCGATATCGTAATCCTTCAAATCTGTGCCATCGATAGTAATTCGTCCTTCAACTGGGTCATAAAATCGTGGCAACAAATCTGCCAAGGTTGACTTACCGGCACCGGAAGCACCTACCAATGCCATAGTAGTGCCTTTAGGAATCGACAAATTCACCCCATTGAGTACCGAATCCTGATGACCAGGATAGGCAAACGAGAGATTTTCAATGCGAATTTCTTGGGATAGTTTGGTGTAGATATTTTTGCCATTGCTCATGATCGGTTTGTTGTCTCTGCGCAAAAAATCAGCCACGATTGCCGTACTAGCAGACACATTAGCAAACCGACTTCTTTGCCCATTCAACTGACTGATTACTGGTAACAAACGGAATAGTAAGAATAAATAAATCCCCAAAACAGTAGATATCGCTTCCAGTTCTTCTGATGAACTATCTTGCAACAAGAGATTTTTGCCTACAAAGACGATGGCTAAAATTGCCAATATTCCCGATACTTCATTAATGGGGTTAATTGCCGCAAAATTAGCTTGAGATTGAAATTCAGCCTGTTCACGTTCATCAATAAATTTTTCAATTCGTTGATATTCATCTTGTTCATTACTAACTGATTTAATTAACCTAATTCCCGTTAATATTTCTAGTAATGCTCCTGAATATCCTCGGGATTTATCTGAGAGAATTTTACCAAATTTTTTAGAGCGCTTAACAAAAAATTGATTAATAACGAATACACCAAGCAATAGAATACTTGTTGCAATAGTGAGTTGCCACGAAATCGAAATTAGAAGAAATACAAATACAAAAATGGTGATTACCGTCGTAAATAATTGAATGGCAATTCTAATGGCATTTGCAGCTCGACCAATTTCTTGACTAATCCGATTTATAATATCACCAATTTTGGTTTTGGCATAAAAATCTAGATCCACATCCAGGAGTAATTTAATCCCTTCTTTACGAAAGGTATTAATTAATTTTTTGGATAAATGGGTAGACACTAAGATATTGACATAGTTAGCTACATTTTTCAGGACAATGGCTAAGAGCACTACCAGTACCATGAACAGCAAGCGATCGCCCCCTTCAAAGCCCTCAAAAAAAGCCATGGTTTTCTGAATAATAGGCGGGGCTTTGCTTAACTCTAGTTTCTTTTGACCTAAAAATTCCAGGACTAACGGCACAATTATGGTTGTACCGACACTATTAAACATGGCACTGGAAAATCCCAGCAGGACAGTCAAGACAATCAAGATAGGATGTCGTAGTGCGTAGCTAAGGAGTAATCGATTAGGAGACATGATTACTGTTTTTTTTATGGTTGAGTGTTGACTGTTGACTGTTGGTATAGGAGAAGACTTACTTATGCTCCATTCAAGTATAAACAGTCAACAAAAAAGCTTTTACTTAGTGAGCCAAATTATAGGTTGAACAGCGTAGCAGATTATAAATCAGCAATAACATCTGCAAGAACTGTCGCCATGGCATCAACACTATGGTACTTCACACATAGCTCCCTGGCTTCAAGTCCTTTATGATTGGCAACATCTAGATTTTGAAATATCTGTTGAATCTCCTCAGCTAGTTGTTGTGGCGAACTAGGCTTAACCAGATAACCGGTATCACCTAAAATTGTTGGGATATCCCCAACACGGGTAGACAAAACTGGTTTAGCCATTGCCATACCATCTGTCAATTTTAAGGGAAACTGAGCTCTAGCCGCCAGAGTATCTCGCTGGGGAACCACCACAATATGAGCTGCTGACAGAACCTCTGGCATTTCTTCGACTGGGGTTCTGGGCAATTTAATAATCCAACGTCCCCATTTTTTAATGAGTTGTTGATCATAATCATCATAGGGACTGCCTCCGACAATCACCAATCTTAAGTCTGGCTGATTGAGATACTCTAGCGCTACTAAAACATCTTCAACTCCTTTGTGGGGTCGTGGCGCACCAGGAAACATTAATACCCGATACTCCGATAACCCATAACGCTTGCGGCTGAGTTCTGGGTCATACTGCTCGGGGTCAAACAGATCGGTATCTTTACCATTGGATAGATAAACACCACCGAAGCGTTCCTTGAGAAACTGAGTATCTATAGTGATAGCGTCAGCATAATTGACAAACTTTTCTAGCCATTTGATATATAGGGGATGATCTGGATATCTCAATTGACCATCTTTGGTAAGAATATCCCTACCGAACTGTTTAAGACTCGGACGATACTGCCATTGGTCGCCACCATACCAACTTAGTTCCCAATCATCCATATCCAGGATGATTGGACGACGGCTAGTAAACTTTTTCAGCACAGACAGACCAAAACTGGTGGGTTTGGGTTTTACGGCATAGATAATATCGCCATCTATCTTTTTTAACAGGTCTCGGGCAGCGGTTAAGACTCCAGGATATTTACCACCAGGGACTGAAGTAATGGTAAAACCAGAGGGAGGAGTGGCATATAACTCCTTCCCAAACATAAATCCCACAATCTCTATGGCATAGTTGAGCTTTTTCAGGACTTGTCCGAGCAAAAATGCCCGGATAGCACCACCACCGGACAAGTCACTAACAACTAGGGAAACTTTTTTGTTCATCAGATTTTGATAAAACTGGTACACGATACATGCTGATCAACCTCTCATGTGAAAGTGATTAGTCTCCTCGGGTTTAGCAAGATGTCGCAACTACCATGCACTAATGGTCACGAAAGAGGGAGTTGGGGTAACAAAAGTAAATGTACCTCATAAGTATAGAATTGTCCGATAATCTCAACTCGGGAGCTATTCGGAAGTGTTTACCAGCTAAACCCTTAGTGCTAAGGGTCAAGTTTTACCAAGACCAACCATTACCTTTCGATTTAGGTAGGGTGATTGACACTTTGCTAGATAAACACTTTAATCAGGGAAATGGAAAATGGCGCATAGAATCAGTATTCCCGTTTCAAGTGCTATAATCTCAGATGTGATCAACTATCACGCTTTCCACACCCTAATCTAATCAAACAAAAAATCGACGAACGACACTAACCCCTAAAGCGCTGAACGTTTCAGGGGTGTGGTAGATAGAAATTTAGAATATAGGTAAGAAGGGAAAGAAAGGAAACATAGGGAACACAGGGAAGTAAAGGTTTATCATTGCGGTGCGACCCGTGGCGAATTTAATTCCACGACTGTAAGCGCACCGGTACATCCGGCCAATCGCCAACCCTGTCCCTATGTTCCTACTCCATCGTTTGATTAGGCAATTATAGTTAATCCTTCAATATACCTTACATAGAACCCCTAAGCCTAACATCATTAATCATTAATCCTTAATCCTTTATGCTGCGGGAACCCTAAGGCCAGCATCCTTGAGCCCATGGCGCTTCTGATGCCATTGCCAGGCGTTGGATAAGATGGTATTTATATCGGAATATTGGGGATACCAACCCAGAATTTTTCTGGCTTTGTCACTACTACCGACCAGAGCGGGCGGATCACCAGGACGGCGATCGCATTCTATAGCTTTGATCTCTTGTTTAGTTACAAGTCTTGCTGCCTCAATGACTTCTTTGACTGAGAAGCCGTTGCCATTACCTAAGTTAAAGATTTCACTATCCCCACCCTTTAACAAATAGTCCAAGCCCAAAACATGAGCAGAGGCTAAATCCTTGACGTGAATATAGTCCCGAATACAAGTTCCGTCAGCTGTGGGATAATCGGTACCAAAAATGGAGATGGACTCCCGTTTACCTAAAGCAGTGAGCAGCACTAAGGGGATAAGGTGGGTTTCGGGGGTATGATCTTCTCCTAGCCTACCCTCTGGGTCAGCACCAGCGGCATTAAAATAGCGGAAGGTTACGGATTTAAAATCATAGGCGGTATGGAAATCGGATAAAATCCGCTCTACCATTAATTTACTCGCCCCATAGGGATTAATGGGGTTTTGGGGATGATCTTCTGGAATCGGTACAGTTTTTGGTACCCCGTAGGTAGCACAGGTAGAGGAAAAGACTAATTTTTTAATAGATGCTGCTACCATAGCTTCCAGGAGTGTTAGTGTCCCGGTAACATTATTGCGGTAATATTTAGCAGGGTCAGTTACCGACTCTCCTACATAGGCATAGGCAGCAAAGTGCATGACTGCACTGATATCATAGTCACTAAAAAGATTGTCGAGTAATACCCGGTCATTGGTATCACCGACAACTAACTTCACTTTGAGAACATCTTCGACTATGTCTCGATGACCATAGACTAAATTGTCTAGAACCACCACATTGTAGCCAGCTTCCAAGAGAGCTAATACAGCATGGGAGCCAATATATCCTGCACCCCCTGTAACTAGCACAGTTGCTTTGGATTGCGACACTGGAATACCTCGCTCTTACTAGATTTTTGCTTTTACCAAATTATTCCCTGGGATGACTTATAATTCCGCAAACTTCGGTACAATAGCCATCCAATTAGGAGATGCCAGAGTTGATTTGGTGATGCTTAAACCTAATTTTGACGCTACAGTCAAGCTGATTGTGCCGGTTAATTATTCTGGCTTCAACCCCCACCTCCTAGGGGTAAGGGGGTTGTAGGATTCAATACCTGTCAGACGCGCTTTGAAAACAACAATTAAAACAATGTCCCATTCATCAGGATCCTCAGGGCGGAGTGCTGATATAGTCTAGGGTAAGGTAGTATTTATGACATCATCACAACCAAGATGGATGGCTTCATGAAACCCTGAGGCTCATAACACAGGATTGGTTTTAACCCCACACTTTCAAGATAGGAAAGTGTGGGTCGTTGTCACTGTGGGTCTCTAATTAACTAACTTGATAATCAACTAATTTCACACGACCAGTCTGAACATTATCAAATATCCGATTAATCTGGTGGCGTTCTGCGTCGCTTATATTGTAATCGCAGAGGAAGGCACTCGTCAGCTGTAAATACTCTTGACGGCTCAATTGACCCCTGTTAATCATCTGGTTTACCATTGTCTCTATGTCCAGGTTGGATTGGCGTTCAGCTGTAGACGCCGCAGATTTATGGTTTAGTCGATGGGAACTGAAAAATGGGGATTCTGGGGATAGAGCGGTTTTCATGGTTATTTAGCACCTCTGTATAATTCAATCGAGCCAACCTTAATGGTTAGGGTCAAAGGAAGTATTTCGAGTAAAGAATAAATTTTGGTGGTAGAAAAAGACAGTTGGCTGAAAACCTCCTTGACCATTTATTCTCTGTACCAGGCAACCTGGCAGTGTCTTTACCCGTTTACTTTTATCATGACACCGCCAATAAAAGCAAGATATCACAGCAAAGAAATAAAAAAACGACTTAATTATTAATGCTACCGACTGATTTGCTAATTAGTAGACAAAATGGCGAAGAAATCATTCCCAAACGGTTGCTGATTAACAATCAGACCTGTGCTATGGCAGCTGAGTTAATCTGCTGCTTTATTGAGGCTACTGGTACCACCCAAGGGGAACTAGACCGTAAGTTGTCGGATTGGGAAGGAGATAGCCCTGACTACCGAGTTAAACGAGGTTTAGCCCATATTCTTAAAACCAGCTTCAGTACCTTTGAAGTTGTTAGCCCCATAGATCCTAAGGAACTCCGCCAACGAGTTTTTGCCCTGGCGGCTCAATCTGTTCCTAGTCGCCAGGCAACTCAGACTACTCTAGAAAGCGTGAGCACTGCTTTATCTAAGGAATTAAACCAGGAAGTGTTGCCTGAACAAATTTCTAAAGGACTTTATGCGGATTTACAAGAAAATCGTATTCTGACTCAGTTTGATCACCCAGCACCAGAGGCATTACTGCATCGCTATAATTTATCTCAAGTCCAGGGTATTTTTTATCGGGCATCTGAGATGACTCTGAATGCTCACCGGAATGTTCCAGGGGAGTATAAGCTATTAATCCGCTATTTGAAGTTGTTTCAGCTGATGACTTACATTGAAGGGGATGCGGATCATGGCTTCACGATTACTATTGATGGACCGACTAGTTTATTTAAGCCGAGTACTCGCTATGGTTTAGCGATCGCAAAACTGATTCCAGCCTTACTACACGTTACTAAATGGAGTCTCAAGGCTACCTTACAAAGCCGTGACTCTTACAGCGGTACGATCAAGACGGGGCATTTTAGCCTTAATGACCGCTGTGGCTTGGTGACTCACTATCCCCCTGGTAAACCCTACGACAGTATGTTAGAGGCTTCCTTTGCTAAGCGTTGGGAATCTCAGAAAACTGAGTGGGTGTTGGAGCGAGAAGTGGATTTAATTCCTATTCCTGGTAGTGTGATGGTGCCCGATTTTCGGCTTGTTCATCCTGATGGGCGAAATTTCCTATTAGAAATTATTGGTTACTGGCGTCCAGAGTATTTAAGGAAGAAATTCGCTCAGGTGCGCAAGGCGGAATGTGATAATTTGATTCTGGCGATTTCAGAACGGTTAAATTTGGATAAAGCTGGGGTGACGGTGAAGAATTTGCCAGCTCAAGTTGTTTGGTTTAAGGATAAACTTTCACCGAAAGCTGTGTTGGAGCTTTTGGAATAGTTTGGGGAAAGGTACAGTTGTTGAGGGTTATAGCAGGGAGCAGGGAGCAGGGAGTAGGGAGTAGAAACCAGAAAGCAGCGCGGTATCGCGCTGCATCAAGACAAAGGAAAAGTTCTTAGCTAGTCCGCGAGAAGCCCCGCACCCTACGTAATAAGGTGGGTGTCGGGATGATAGCGGGGCAATGAAGTGAAACGTAATTGCCAACTAAGACTCTTTCGGTTCAGGGAAACGAGCTATCAAGCTCCTGAGTAGTTCGGAGCAGGTTATCCCCCTCCGATTGACCTTTGGTCACGCTACGCGAACAGCTTCCTGTTGAACTTGCCTTTTCTCAAAGCTAGTTAACCTAATCATTAAATTTTTATATTTTATTTTGCATTGATACATGTAAATACGTTTACTATACTAATAATAGGTCGAGAAACAGGAAACAGCAACAATGAGAGCAGCGTATCAGTACCGATTAAGGCTAACCAAGTCACAAGAGGCAGAGATAGAGAGATGGTTGGATATGCTCCGACATCAATACAATTTTCTGCTTGCTGATAGATTCAAATGGTATGAACAAAACCGCTGCTCTATTAACTCCTGTCCTTTGGTCTGCCACCTTCCAGAGTTAAGAAATAATCCTGATTATTTTTCCCAAAAGAAGACTCTTCCAAGATTAAAACAGGATAGACCTTGGTACAAGGTAGTCCAATCTCAAGTCTTACAGGATTGCGTCAAAAGAGTAGATATAGCCTTTAAACGTTTCTTAAAGGGGGACAGTAACGGGAAAAAGAGCGGTAGACCGAGATTTAAGGCCAAAAACAGGTATAAATCTTTTACTTTCCCATCCCTCTCTAATAACCCCATAAGCGGTAATGTTTTAACTCTTCCAAAATTTGGAAAAGTCAAGATGATTTATCATCGACCTATTCCAGAAGGGTTCAAGATAAAAACCGCCACCATAACCCGAAAAGCTGACGGTTACTACGTCACGCTGTCTATCCAGGACGACTCCGTTCCGGATATCATCCCAGTAGATAGTGTTTCTAATCCTATTGGGATAGACATGGGTCTAAAGTCTTTCTTAGTCAAGTCCGATGGCTCTGAGGTACCAATTCCTCAGTATTATAAAAAAGCTCAGAAGCGACTTAAAAAGATTCAAAAGGCTGTCAGTAGATCAAAAAAAGGCAGTAATAACAGAAAAAAGGCTGCTCTAAAACTGGGAAAAGCTCACAAAAAGGTAGCTGACACCCGGAAAGATTTTCATTTCAAAACAGTTAAAGAGCTACTAGATAGTCACGACCTGGTAGCTCACGAGAAACTAAACATTAAAGGTTTGGCCAAAACTAAAATGGCCAAATCTATCCTAGATGCTGGTTGGGGTCAATTCCTCTCAATCCTGTCAGTCAAAGCCGTTCGCGTAGCGTGGCCTACGGCCTTGAATGCTGGACTGATAGCGAAAGGAGTTAACCCTAAAAACACTAGTCAAAACTGTTCTAATTGCGGCACAAAAGTACCTAAAAAACTGAAAGACCGCATTCATTCCTGCCCTCATTGTGGATATGTTTCTGACAGGGATGTAAATGCGGCGATCAATATATTAAATTTGGCGGTAGGGCATTCCGTCAGTAGTAAAGCTTGCCGAGCAACCGTTCGCGTAGCGTCGGCTTCGCCGATAGGGATACCTGGTGTTGGCAAGAAGCCCGCGTTGTCCCGTTAGGGCAACGTCGGGAGTATGTCACGATTACAGGTAGATAGTCCTTCAGTAAATTCAGCAATTTAATGTCTACTTATTAGTCGTAAAAATTTTTCTAACAATTTTAACAGCTTGATCGCACTGTTCCTTCTGTCCTCTGTGTCGATTCCATCGACCTTTTGGTTCTGGGTATCCATCTTTTTTTCTAAGTATCTCTCTGCCTTTGTTTCGAGGGTTACGAATGAATTCACTAGCATGATTCCATTCTGTATCTGATACCTGTTCGGGAGATATTTTTAGCTCAGCAGCTCCGGCTATAAACAGAGCAAACTGCTTGTATTTATCGACACTAATAGCTCCATTTAGTTGTGATAAAATAAATCTTATCCAATTAACAAATATGGTAAAGTACTCTTCCGAAATAACTTCAAAATTAGAAAGTAATTGACTTTCTACGTCTTCTTGATAGTCTTGATACTGAAGTTGACTACAGTAAATATCTAAGGCGTTCTCAGTTGAGCCATTAAAAGACATTTTGAGATGCTCCGGTCTTTTCAATAAATGATCAAGTTTTTCCCGTTCAAGACAGATTAAGTACCACAAGAACATCAATGATGGTGTTTGACCGTTTGCTTTTTCTTTACCCTCCCACCATTTGTACCAAAGGTCTCTTGCTTCAGGAAATTTATTCCAAGGATTAGAAAGTCCTTGTTTTTCTCCTAACTTAATAATTCGTTGAGAAAAATTTCTAGTAGAGTTGGAATCGTTGGAATCCTCATCTTCACTAACCTCTTCATTAGTTTGATCAGGATTCTGATGAATTCCAACTAAACGAATAAAGGTCACACTTTTAGATTGACTGTAATAAGCTAAACGAATATCTTGACTAGAAAGAGAAGTGCCTCCTTCGTTCATTCGTCTAAATATTTCTAGCTTAGGTTCTAATGGTATACTTTTAGGCAGAAAAATTATAGTCAGCGGATAATTATTAAATATAGTTTGTAGTACCTCCTCCAATTCACTGTATTTTTTCCCGACATATTGAGGAGCGCCTGGCGCTATATAGTCAATAGTTGAATCATCAATGATAGAAAATTCATCATTAGCAAAACTTCTGATCGTGTTGAGTCGTTGTTGCCCATCAACAACTTCGCAGTTTAGTTTTTGATCTTCACAGAATAAGAAAGCAGGAATAGTCAGATTGTTAAGAAGAGATTCAATTAAAAGTGATTTTTTTCTATGGCTCCATTGATTAGAATCTCTCTGGTAATCAGGAATATAGACACGCTCATTTTCTAACCTTGCTAAGATTGTCTGTACACTTTCGCTTTGAACTCTTGTTTTGCCTTGTACTAGAGGTTCAAACATACAAGCTCCTTCTGATCCTTTTAATCACTACTTGAAGGATACTCTCCTAGGTGATAGCTACATAGTTCCCTGTTAAAATTCCGAATTAACAAGATTAGCTGTAGCAACCCAAAATCATCCCCATGCCCAGCAGAAAATCAGGGCAAGCCCAAGGGTGGTGGGTTACGGGACGGGCTGTGCCAAGGGCGAACCAGCGAAAAATCAGCGCGAGCTCGTCCCTAATCCACCCTAGGGAGTATAACCGTCACCAAGGACAATTTAGCCCTGGGGTTTCCCAACAGGATTATTATTTCAAGGGTATGTCAAATATCACCACATGGTTGAAATTGGGCAGCAAGCGGTTGAGAGCTTGCTGATAGGCTTCGGCATCACTGCGCCGATTAAATCGCGCTACGGTTATCCGTTGCATTTTAGGTAGGTGCCGAATGACACACCAGGGCTTTAATCTGTCTCGGTAAGTTTGTCGAGTTGATATCATATAGCTAAATACCCCATTTCTATGGGTTGTTTTAAGAAAGGCGATCACCCAGTAGTTTTGCGGCCTCTTGGGTGATCGCCGAATATTCTATTTACTATTAAATATGTAGTTGCGTAGTTTGTCAAGTCCAAAATGGGATTAATTAGGTTACGAGTTCGAGAATTAGCGGCAGAGAAGGGTTGGACGTTGAAAGAAGTGTCCGACCGTTCTGGAGTAACCTATAGCACTGTGGCTAGTTATGCCCGACGTGACGCCATGAGTATGACGGACTTTACAGCAATTCTGAAGCTAGCCCGCGCTTTTGATGTTATGGTTGAAGATTTGGTAGAGGTTATTGAAGAGTAGGGAGTAGGGAGTAGGGAGTAGGGCGGGTTGATTTCTGAGATTACCAATAGGCTAAACCCGCCCGGCCAGATTAAATGGCAAAATTACGAACTAGTAAGTTGCTGTTAACCCAAGTCTAAATCCGTTACTGCTCCGACACTACTGGAAGAGACTAAGGTGGCATACTTGGCCAAGACCCCTGTGGTATAACGGGGCTTGGGTCGTTGCCAATTAGCGCGCCGTTGCTCTAATTCTTGATCGGACAGATTTAGTTGTAAGGAACGCTGATGGGCATCAATGGTAATCATATCCCCTTCTTGGACTAATGCGATCGCACCTCCAACTGCTGCTTCTGGTGCCACATGACCGACTACCATGCCATAAGTACCGCCAGAAAATCGTCCATCGGTAATTAATCCGACGGAATCACCTAACCCAGCACCAATAATGGCTGAGGTGGGAGCCAGCATTTCCCGCATGCCTGGACCACCCTTTGGTCCTTCATAGCGCACCACAATCACATCACCAGACTTGATCTTACCGGCCAGAATCGCATCTAAGCAGGCTTCTTCGGATTCAAATACTCGGGCTGGACCGGTGATTTGAGGATTTTTCACTCCAGTAATCTTTGCTACTGAGCCTTCTGTGGCCAGATTGCCTTTCAGAATCGCTAAGTGTCCTTGAGCATACACAGGATTATCCCAAGGACGAATTACATCTTGGTCAGCAGGGGGTTGCTCAGGTACATCTGCTAACACTTCCGCTATGGTTTTACCGGAAATAGTCAAGGCATCCCCATGGAGCAAATCATGGACTAACAGCATTTTCATGACTTGGGGAATCCCCCCGGCGCGGTGCAAATTTACAGTGACATAGCGACCACTGGGTTTGAGGTCACACAACACTGGTACTTTAGCCCGCATGGTTTCAAAGTCATCAATGGATAACTCTACTCCCGCAGCATGGGCGATCCCTAACAGATGCAAGACGGAGTTGGTGGAGCCACCTACTGCCATAATTACTGCGATCGCATTCTCAAAAGCCTTACGTGTTAAAATATCCCTTGGTAGTATTTGCTGGCGAATTGCTTCGACCAACACAAAGGCAGATTTCTCAGCACTATCAGCTTTTTCTGCATCTTCCGCCGCCATGGTAGAGGAATAGGGCAAACTCATCCCCATTGCCTCAAAAGCAGAGGACATAGTATTAGCGGTAAACATCCCGCCACAGGAACCAGCACCAGGGCAAGCGTTGAGTTCCACCGCCTTGAGTTTAGCGTCATCAATCTTGCCAGCACTGTGTTTCCCAACCGCTTCAAAGGCACTAACTACTGTTAAATCTTCACCATCGAGATGTCCTGGTTTAATCGTGCCACCATAAACGAAAATTGCTGGGATATTCATCCTGGCAATAGCAATCATCGCCCCTGGCATATTCTTATCGCAGCCGCCAATTGCCAAAACCCCATCCATACTTTGGCCATTACAAGCGGTCTCAATGGAATCAGCAATTACTTCCCGGGATACCAGGGAATATTTCATCCCTTCCGTTCCCATGGAAATCCCGTCACTAATGGTAATGGTACCGAACATCTGAGCCATAGCACCAGCAGTTATCAATCCTGCCTCTGCTCGTTTGGCCAAATCATTTAACCCCACATTGCAAGGAGTAATAGTGCTATAGCCATTAGCAAGACCAACAATGGGCTTAGTAAAATCGTCATCAGTGAAACCAACAGCCCTCAGCATGGCTCGGTTAGGCGCTCGCTGAACACCTTGGGTAACCACTTGGCTTCTCAAATTCTCCGGCATGGATATGTTCCCCTCAAAGGTTAGAGTCTCTATCAGAGATTTTAGATTTAGCTATCAAATTTAGCCATCATCAATCCCTATTGCCTATTGCCTATTGCCTATTGCCTATTGCCTATTGCCTATTGCCTATTGCCTACTCCCCACTCCCTAATATTTCATAATTGTCTGACCAAGACATGATTACACTATCATTGCGCTTTTTGCTGGCACTTTGGCAAATAAACGTAGCATAGTCTAGCAATAATAATTCATATTAGATGCCATATAGCAGAACCACGTAGCTGATTAGTTGTCAAGATTAAAGGAATTATGATGGATGGGGCAGAATTATTGAAGCGATATGCTGCTGGAGAACGGGACTTTCCAGAAGCTAATCTAGAGGGAGTATCTTTGGCAGGAGTAAACCTGAGCCAAGCTAACCTACGACGTGCTAATCTCAGTCAGAGTTGTCTCAAAGGCGCTATCCTTAAAGGTGTCAATCTGCGAGAAGCGAATTTATCTGGTGCAAATCTACAGGGAAGTGACCTGTGTGAAGCCAACCTCATTGTTAGTAACCTCAGTCAAGCAAATTTAGCCAAGGCTAACTTGAGTAATGCCAATCTACGCAGTTGCCGCCTGATTGGAGTCAATCTTAGTAAAGCTAATCTGAGTGAAGCAATTCTGAGTGAGGCAATTCTCCAGGATGCTAACTTGAGTCAGGCAAAATTGATTAGCACATCCTTGAACCGAGCCAAGCTTTCCCAAGCCCTCTTAGATGGAGCGATTTTGGAGGGAGCATCCCTCAACAATTCTATTCTGATCGAAGCCAATCTGATTGGGGCAAATTTGTCCCATACCCTACTCAATGGAGCCAACTTGACTAAGGCCAATCTCAATCAAGCAGACTTGAGTGGTGCCATAGCAAGTGGCTGCACCATGAGAAACACTATCCTAACGGATGCGAATCTCAGAGGAGCAAGGATGAGTTGGACAATTCTCCATGCTGCTAATCTCACTAAGGCTAATTTATACCGAGCTAACCTGTGTTGGTCGAATCTGACCGAGGCAATATTGATTGAAGCTATTTTAATTGATGCTAACCTCAACCAGGCTAACCTGCGTGACGCTAAACTTAGCAAAGCGATTATGCCAAGTGGCAGTCAGCATCAATAGTTGAACAGTTGAAGCCAGATTTTGATCAGCCCAATCACGAGAATCCCTTGTCTATTAGGAACTTGAGAAATTATAATCAGCGCATATGATCGCGTTCGCGCTGGAGAGGAAACTCACATTCGGCTAGAATTTCCTAAAACTTAATCAACTTTTCCTCAGTCAAACTGTCATCCCAGGGTTTAGTATGACATTCGGTGAATGATTAGCTGGAAGTTCCTATAATTTTATGTCCCTTGCACCTCTGTCTGAGGCTTTTGAGAATAATCGCTTTGAAAGTATTAGTTTAATTGCTACCGATATTGATGGCAGCCTAACCCTGAGTGGCAAATTTACTTCCTCATTATTCCATGCCATAGAAGAATTGACCAAGACAGGAATCCAAGTGTTGCTGATTACAGGTCGTTCCGCTGGCTGGGTCCATGGTCTGAAAACTTATCTGCCAGTGATGGGAGCGATCGCAGAAAATGGCGGTCTATATTTCCCCAAAGATAGTGAAATCCCAGAAACCTTAACCCCTATTGAGGATATAACTCAGCATCGCCAGAGTCTCAATCACACCTTTCAAGTCCTAAAAGCTCAATTTCCCCAGCTACAAGAATCTGTGGATAACCGCTTTCGGTTGACAGATTGGACATTTGATGTTACAGGACTAGCCTTTGTCCAATTACAAACCCTGGCAGAACTCTGTCAACAACAGGGTTGGGGCTTCACTTACAGTACAGTTCAGTGCCATATTAAGCCAATCGAGCAAGATAAAGGAACAGGCTTGCTGCAAGTGTTAACCAGACACTTTCCCCAACTCAAACCAGAGGAGATTATGACCGTTGGCGAGAGTCCTAATGATGAGTCTATGTTTGATACCAGCAAGTTTCCTTTATCAGTAGGGGTGGCTAATGTCTTAGACTACACTAGTTATTTGACTCATAAGCCAGCTTATGTGACTTATGCTAAAGAATCTGAAGGCTTTTGCGAGTTAGCACAATTGTTACTACTGAAAACCTTTACTGGATAAGTGGTTTGGGCGGCACTCCTTGGCTGATTAATGGTAATTGGTAATTGGTAATTGGTAATTGGTAATTGGTAATTGGTAATTGGTAA
>NZ_CEYLVT010000056.1:24075-35454 GCF_982860115.1 Moorena sp. | reverse complement strand
GTAGGGAGTAGGGAGTAGGGAGTAGGGAGTAGGGAGTAGGGAGTAGGGAGTAGGATAAAATTAGCTGTAACTCATAATTATTATAACCGATAATTAGTAATTTTTGATTAAAAAAATACATCAAAAAACTGTTATCAGTTTTTAAAAACTGACCCTAAAAATCAAGGCTTATTTAGCATCACCCCAAAAAGTTATCGGATTTCTTTCCTACTCTTACCTATTCCCTGTTCCCTATTCCCTATTCCCTATTCCCTACTATTTATAAGTGTTCAACCGAAAATGATATAAAATAGAGTGGGTGCATAATGCCAGCTAGGATGAACGGTTCTATGTTCCAACCGCAGCTTGGTACAGAATAGGTAAAAACCACCAATAAAAAAGTAAAATGGCTGATTTACAAACGTTTTACCGAGCGACCAACCCCAGTAAAACCTTAGCGGTGGACAATGAGGAGGATCGCAAGTATTACATTGATTTCTCTTCAGTACGCGGCGGTCAGATTATTGAAAAACTTAGAAAAAAGATTGCTATATTTTCACCCAATCAGCCTACTTGTGAACTGTTTACTGGGCATATTGGCTGCGGCAAGTCTACGGAGTTGCTCAGGTTAAAACTGGATTTAGAACGGTCAGGATTTCATGTGGTTTACTTCGAGTCCGATCAAGATTTGGAAATGAGCGATGTTGATATTAGCGATATTTTACTGGCGATCGCTCGTCGAGTCAGTGAAAGTCTGGAAAGTGCTGGCATTAGCCTTCAACCAGGGTACTTTCAGAGGTTATTCGGTGAAGTCACAGATATCTTAAAAACACCGATGGAGCTATCGGATGTAGAATTCTCTGTAGGGATTGCCACCATTACTAGTCAAGCCAAAGCTAGCCCTAAGCAGCGGGATAAGTTGAGAGGATATCTAGAGCCTCGAACCAATGGAATTATTGAAGCAATTAATCAGGAGGTGCTGGAGCCTGCTATCAAGAAATTGAAACAGAGCGGGAAAAAGGGACTAGTAGTTATTGTTGATAACCTTGACCGGGTAGATTCTATTCAAAAGCCCTTTGGTCGTCTTCAGCCAGAATATTTGTTTGCGGATCGAGGGGCACAGTTGCGGGGACTGGGCTGTCACGTGGTTTACACTATTCCATTGTCACTGCGCTTCTCCAATGACTTTGGGATGGTGAGTGAACGGTTTATGACCGACCCCAAAGTCCTGCCAATGGTACCTGTGCATTTACGGGACGGTAGTAAACATGAAGAAGGAATGGCACTGCTGCGACAGATGGTGCTGGCAAGAGCATTCCCAGATTTAGAGCCAAACCAGCGTCTGACTAAAATTACAGCAATTTTTGACAGTCCTGAAACCTTAGACCGTTTATGTGGTGCTAGTGGTGGTCATGTGCGGAATTTACTTCGGTTTCTCCGTGAATGGATCATGGAGGAAGGAAAACTACCCCTTTCCAGCCATGTTCTAGAAAGTATGATTCGGGCCCAGCGTCATAAACTTGTCTTAGCAATCACTGATGATGAATGGGATTTACTGCGTAAAGTAGCTAAGGACAAGAAAGTGACTGGAGATGATGGATATCAAATCTTAATCCGCAGTCGCTTTGTTTATGAGTATTATGATCAAGATGAACCTTGGTTTGATGTTAATCCAATTTTAGCAGAAGCTAAGGAACTAGTTTGATGTTAGGGACTTGGCTGTCAAAAAAATACCAATTAAAGTCCGGTGGGCAAACTAATCTAATCTAGAAAACTCAAAATAACCAAACTGTTTTTGCCCACCCTACAAGCTGTTCCCTGTTCCGGTGATCCGCTGTTCCCTTTGCTATATATGAGTATCTCCGATAAAACCAAAGAAGTTGCTGCCTACAACGAACGTGCGTTGCAAACATTGGCTTGGGCAATGGAAGCTTCTCAGGGGCAATTTTCACTGATTTTTGCACACTGTAACTATACCTATGTACAGCAGCAAATGACTGAGGGGCTCCGAGAAACCTGTCCTGTTCAAATCCGCGAGGTTGTGCTGAAAAAGTCTGATAGCAAACTATATAGCAAGATTCGGCAGGATTTAGGAGATCAGCAACCAGGGGCTGTGATGGTCTTTGGCTTAGAGGCCGTTGATGATATTGATAGCTTGCTGGCTGCCACTAACCAAGTGCGGGAAGAGTTTCGGAAAAATTTCCATTTCCCCCTAGTGCTGTGGATTAATGATGACGTTCAAACCAAATTGATTCGGGTTGCTCCTGATTTGGAGAGTTGGGGCACAACTAGGGAGTTTCAAACCCCTCCTGATTCCTTATCTTATGAATTAATCTATACTCTATCTCAAAAAGCTAAGGAGATCTTGGCTACCTTTCCAGACTCTGATCCTGACAAATTTTTGTATGAGCTGAATCGGGGGATAGATGATCTATCCGAATTTGATTTAGCTTGGCAAGATTTACACCATCATAACCAGGAAATAGAGCCAGAGTTAGAAGCTAGTTTTTACTTCATGGTAGGTCGCAATTACTATGCTAAAAAACAATTAGAAGAATCCTTAATTTCCTTTCATAAAAGCTTAGAAATATGGCAAAGCATAACCCGCTACGATTGGAAAGGGATGGTTTTATTTCATATCGGATTGTGTCCTTATGGAAATAGTGAAGAACAAAATTTATTTGAGCAATGTGTTGATAGTTTAGCTCAGATATCTGATCAGGATTTACCTAACCGATTGATTACTCAATTTGCCAGAGTCTTGCAACGCTTACAACGATGGGAAGACTTGGAAACCTTAGCCCAAAGGTCTCTAACACTCCATAGAGCCAATGGTAATTCAATTGAGTTAGCTAAAGATTATGGTTTTCTGGCGGAGGTAGCTTTAGATAAATTAGCTTGGACTGAAGCTAAGGCATTAGCAGAGCAAGCACTCTTAATCCTGAAAACTAGTTTTTTGGATGAATCAACAGCAACTTCATCGGAGCATAAGACAAAATTATATCGGATGCCATCTGTTGATAAAGCTTGGTATTTATTATTATTCGCAAGAGCAGAAAAAGGTCTTTGTAAGTATCAAGACAGTATCAAGTATCTGGAAAGAGCTAAAGCAGAAACTCAAGCCCATTATGCTCCAGAGCTTTATATTAGGATTTTGGCAAGCTGGCGGGAATTATACCTTGAAAAAGGTGACTATCTAGCTGCTTTTAGAGTTAAACAAGAACGAATATCCATTGAGCAACAGTTTGGCTTGCGAGCCTTTATCGGTACAGGGAGATTACAGCCAAAACGAAGAAGAACTAAGTCTCAACTTCCAGCCCTTGATCAGCCTGAAATGGTTGCAGACGAAATCATCGCTTCTGGCCGACAAAAAGATATCAATAATTTGGTCGAAAGAATTGGCAATACTAGTTGTAAATTAACTGTTATTCATGGAGCATCTGGGGTTGGTAAAAGTTCCTTAATCTATGCAGGATTAGTTCCAATTCTCAAACAACGAGCCATTGGTCAACGAGATGTGCTGCCAATTCCCATACGAGTCTATACTGACTGGGTTAGGCAGTTGGGGGAGTTATTGGTTAATTCACTAAAAGCAAGAGGGCTTAGTATTTCTGTTGAAGCAGATTCAGTAACTACCATCTTGGAACAGTTGCAAGAAAATGGTGACCGAAACTTACTAACAGTTTTAATTTTTGATCAGTTTGAAGAATTATTTTCAGCTCTCCCAGATCTAGTCGAGCGTAATCTTTTATTGGAATTCTTAAAAACAGCAATTGACTATATTCCTTATACTCAAGTTATTCTGTCATTAAGGGAAGACTCTCTACACTATCTATTAGAATTTCAACGTTCACAAAAAATAGATACTATCAAGTACATATTAAGCCAAGACATTCTTTATTATTTAGGAAATTTATCTCGCCAAGAAAGTGCTATTTTTATAGATAAATTAACAAAAAAAAATCGGTTTTATTTAGATAAAAATTTGATTGATAAACTTGTTAATGATTTAGCTGGAGAGCTAGGGGAAGTTCGTCCAATTGAGTTACAGATTGTGGGTTCACAATTGCAAGAAGAGAAAATTCATAAACTGGGTGATTATCAAGAAATCGGTTCTAAACAAAAGCTATTGGAGCGATTTTTAGCTGGAGTTGTTAAAGACTGTGGTTATTGGAATAAACGTGACGCAAGACTAGTTTTATACCTCCTAACAGATGAAAATAACACTCGACCACTCAAGTCTAGGGCAGAGTTAGGATCGGGTTTATTGGATCTCGGAGTAGGAGAGACAGAAAACCTGGATTTAATATTAGAGATCTTCGTCAACTCAGGATTGGTTTTACTTTTGCCAGAATTTTCGACTGCTCGCTATCAATTAGTACACGACTATCTTGTTCCTATTATTCGTCAATCGACAGGAGCTTTAATAATCACTGAATTGGAACAGGAAAGACTAGCAAGAAAAGAGGCGGAACGAAGTAAAGTAAGACTAGAAGAGGCCTATAGACAAGAGGCGTTATCTAAAAGCCGATTTAGATCATCAGTTGTAAAAACCTTGATTATTCTGGTACTATTAATGCTATTTCCGGGATTTCTGGGACTACTATTTTTGAGACAAGCCAAAATATTAAACACTGTTGTTCTTACTGAACAATCAGAAGCCCTATTTAACAGAAATAGGGAGTCCCTTGATCCACTCATATTCGCTTTAAAGGCAGGAAGACAACTTAAGTCAGCAATCGCAGTAGGAACCGATACCCGAACTCAGACTTTAGCTGCATTACAGCAAGCCCTTTATGGAGTCAGAGAGCGTAATCGTTTGGAAGGTCATAACAGTTGGGTTAATAGCGTCAGTTTTAGTCCTGATAGTCAACTCCTTGCCACTGGTAGTGATGATGGCACTGTCAAACTCTGGACCATAGAAGGTAAATTACGAAACAGCCTCGGGGGGAGGTATACAGATACATTCAATAGCGTCAGTTTCAGTCCTGATGGTAAAATCCTTGCCACTGGTAGTGATGATGGCACCGTCAAACTCTGGAGTATAGACGGTCAATTACTAAACACCCTACAGGGGCATGAAACTGAGGTTACAAGTATCGGTTTCAGCCCTAATGGTAAGGTGATTGTAAGTGGTAGTCGCGACGGAATAGTAAAATTGTGGGACAGACAAGGTAACCCAATTGGGGAACCCTTTCCAATACAAAACGCTAGTATTATCAGTCTCAGTTTCAGCCCTAATGGTAAGGTGATTGCCAGTGGTAGTCGCAACGGAATAGTAAGATTGTGGAACAGACAAGGTAACCCAATTGGGCAACCTTTTCCAGCACAGAAAACTCGAATCACAAGTATCAGTTTTAGCCCTGATAGTCAGACCATTGCCATCGCCACTCTTGATGGAGCTGTCAGACTCTTGAATCTTCAAGGTCAGGAAAAGCAAACTCTCCAAAGCTTTGGTACCACAATCAACAGCGTTAGCTTTAGTCCTGATGGGAAGACAATTGCCACTGGCAGTTTAGATGGAACTGTTAAGCTCTGGAGTCGGGAAGGTCAGGAACTTCAAACCTTGCGAGGTCATAACAATAGGATCACAAGCATTAGTTTCAGTCCCGATGGCACAATTTTAGCTACCGCTAGCAGAGACTTTACTGTCAGACTCTGGAACGTTGAGGACTATAATTCCAAAACTCAAACCCTATTTGGACATAAGGCTGTGGTTGATAGTGTCAGCTTTAGTCCCGACGGTAACTTAATTGCCAGTGCTAGCTTTGATGGAACTGTTAAGCTCTGGACACGAGACGGTACACTAGTCAGGACATTAGAAGGACATCAAGGTGCAGTCATAAGTCTTAGTTTCAGCCCTGATGAGAAATTCCTTGCCAGTGCTGGTAGAGATGGAACTGTCAAACTTTGGAAACTAGACGGTACATTAGTCAAAACCTTAGAAGGAAATCAAAATTCAGTCATAAGTTTTAGTTTCAGCCCTGATGGAAAATTCCTTGCCAGTGCTAGTTTAGATGGAACGATAAGACTATGGAGTTTGGACGGTCAACTAATCAAAACTATTTATGCCCATAAAGGTGATGTTTACAGCGTTAGTTTCAGCCCTGACGGAAAAACTCTTGCTATTGCTGGTAGATATAGAAGCGTAAAATTCTGGGATGTGAAGACAGGAGTGGAAATCCGCACCCTTCAAGGATACGATAACACCCCCCAAGGATACTACTACGATAACTGGGTCGATCGCATCAGTTTCAGTCCAGAAGGAAAAACTCTTGCTACTGCTGATCGATATGGAACCGTAAAACTCTGGGATGTGAAGACAGGAATGGAAATCCGCACCCTTCTAGGACATAGTGGTGCAGTCACTAGCCTCAGTTTTAGCCCCGACGGTACCATACTTGCCAGTGGTATAAGTGACGGGACACTCAAACTCTGGAGTCTTCCGGAGGGTAAACTACTCCAAACTCTCCAGAGTAGTGGTGCTCGGATCAATAGTGTTAGCTTCAGCCCTGACGGCAAGACTCTTGCTACAGCTAGTGATAATAAAACTGTAATGTTATGGAATATCGATCTTGCTCTAAGTAGTCTAGATGAGCTACTGGGACGTGGTTGCGATTGGGCTAGGGATTATCTGGATGATCTGAAGAATAACCGGAATGTCAGTGAAAGCGATCGCACTCTTTGTGAAGGCATCAACTAAAACGCGATTGACCTTGGCCAAAAGGCCACGCTACGCGAATGGTCACGCTTTCGGCTTTGCCGAAAGCGATCGCACTCCCCTCTCCCGACACCTCTGTTTCCCTACAAAAGCCCCAGATTCTGATTAGACGTAAAACCAGGAAAGATTTGGGCTAAATTGGAGTCTCCAATCTCCATATGTTCCTTTAGCACAGGCATCAGCACGTCACGAAAATCCGTAGTTACTGCTAAGTCCCGTTTTTCATACAACTGGGATTCAGCCAAACCAGGCCACTTTCCATATACCTTACCACCGCGAACTGCTCCACCCAAGACCCACATCACATTCCCGTGTCCATGGTCAGTACCCTTGTTACCATTCTCTGCCAGGGTACGACCAAATTCTGACATCACCACAATCACAGTATCGGCATAAATCGGTTCTAAGGCTTTGACTAGAGTAGCCAACCCTTGTCCTAGACGCTTAAGTTTTCGAGCCAGCTGTCCTTGACTACCGCCCTGGTTAACATGGGTATCCCAGCCACCTAAGGCCAAAAATGCCAGTTGGGTCTTAGCATCCCCCACCATCAGCTTGGCTAATTTGCGGCTATCACCAACAAATTTAGAGGAAGGTCGTGCTCCCCGGTTAGCTGCCATCATTTCTTCCTTTAGCTCAGCCAGCAGTATCTTCCGTGCTTCACTTCCTTCCTGATAAGCCAGATTAATCGCATCATTACCACGATAGAGCTGATCAAAAGCAGCATCAATTTGGGGACGGTCTACAGGGAGCTTGTGATTATAATTTCTCCCCATCGGTAAATTAGCCACTGGCATCTGACCGGATAGAATCCGTGGGGTTGTGGTGCCCATATTCACGGCTTGAGTTGGTATTTCCTTGGGAATCGTCCCTAATAGTCGATTCATCCAGCCATCATCTGTACTCTTAATGCCTGGGGTGCCACTTTCCATGTAATCCTGAGCATCGAAATGGGAGCGAGTGGAGTCTGGTGAACCACTGGCGTGAACAAAAGCTAAACTTTTCTGTTTCCAAAGAGGCATCAAATCACCTAGAGCTGGATGTAAACCAAAGTAACCATCTAAATCCAACACTCCCCCTTTTTCCCCGGTGCGAGGAATCGCAATTCTCGGTCGCGCTTGGTAGTAATCAGCGTCTTGGTATGGCACAACTACATTCAGTCCATCTATCCCACCCCGAAGGAAAATAACAATCAGTCGCTTACGGTGATTAGTATTTGCTGTATTTGCTAATCCTCTGGCTACCCAACTCCCAACGGAGATAATTCCCCCAGCAGTTAGAAGGCTAGCTTGTTGTAATAATTTGCGTCTTTTCATTGTTTATTTTATCTAGCGGTTTTCAATGAAGTGAGGTACATTTTTTTAGGGAGCAGGGAGCAGGGAGCAGGGAGCAGTGAATAGGCAATAGGCAATAGGCAATAGGCAATAGTGGGAAAGAGCTCCGAGGAGTTTTTGATATTATAATAAATCAGGATTTAGTTCTATAAGCTATTTGGAATAGCTATAAAATACTTGTATTAAAATTAAAAATTAAAAATTAAAAATGGCAAATTTAAAATAACAATTCATAAGTCATCAGTCATACTTCAAAAAGTATGGTGAATCAATTTTATTCCCCCTACTCCCTACTCCCTACTCCCTATTCCCAGATCCGCTGTTCCCTGTTCCCTAAGATACTACCGATACATCATTTCTGGACTGCCCAGAATCAAGGCGGCTCGTAGCTTAGCTGGACTACTGTCGATGACTTCTTTGGTTTGGTCAGAAAAGTGATTGGCTAGGGTTTTCCTGAGTTGGACAGCATCCACAGGTTTACGCTTTTCTTTAGGTTGACGCTGCTCGAAATTACCATTAGCTAATGCAGTGGCAAAGCTGACCCGGCGAATCATCCCATCTGGACTGAGCCAAGCCTTCTCAGTGTTTTTGTAACCATTGGGAGTTGGGCAGCCGTAGATGGGCATTCCTAGCTGACGGATAATACCAGATAGGGTTTTCCATTTGGGCTTTTTACTGCCTGTAGCTCGCACTGCTGAGATGATGTAGTGATAGGGGGATTTAAATTTACTGTTGTAATACTGAGTGTCCCAAAATTCAGGGCTTTGAAATAGGGTTTCGAGAACCTTACGAATATCCCCATCGGTCTTCAAAAAGCGTTGGGCTAGAGTGTCTACTAGCTTTGCTGGTGGCTGATCAGCTACAAAGTACTGGGCTAATTTATAGCTAATGTAATGGGCGGTGGAGGGATGACGAGCGAGGAGGTCTAGGGCTTGCTCTCCCTCTAGGCTGCCGCTACCTGGAATCGGTTTACCCAGGAAAACTTTATCACTGTAATCATGGCGCTTAGTGTGGAAATAAAATCCCTGACCGTCACCGTACTTACCTTCACGGTCAGTAGTCCAGCCAGTCAAGATCCGCGCTAAGGTAATTACATCCTCTTGGGTGTAGCCACCATCTACTCCTAGGGTGTGGAGTTCCATCAGTTCCCGAGCATAGTTTTCATTCAGCCCTTTGTATCGACCACGAGCTCCTGGACTTCCTGGTGCAGTGTTTTGGTGGTTGTCTAAATATACGAGCATGGCGGGATGGTGAGCTGTAGCACCTAACAAATCCCGAAAACGACCAAGGGCATGGGGTCTAATGGCATCTTGTTCAAAGGAACTAACCCAGATCCGATTCAATCCCTTGCTATCAAAAACATTGAAATGGTTGAACCAGAAGTCTACCATTACTTCCTGGAGCTGTTGAGGGCTAGCGATCGCTCTGATTAAACGGGCTTCTAATCCCTGCTGCCTAGGTATTTGCGACCGCTTTTGAGCCTGCTTCCGTTCTTGCTGACTCAGCTGCCGTTTCTTTTTACCTTGTGGTGGTGCATAGCCTTTCCATAGCTCCACTGGATTCAGTTCCAGGGTTTCTAAATTATTGAGTTGTTTCCTCAGTTGTGGCGGTTCAGGAATAGATTCTGGGGAAAGTTGGGACTGAATATAGGCCTCAACTCCCATAGATTTCACCCGTTCGATGTCCCCAGGGCGAGGACCAAAACTAACGCGATTGAGGACATGCAATACTTTCGGGTCAGTGGATAAACTGGCAGCGTGCCAGGGCTTGGGTAGTGCCCATAGGAGGATGACTGCCAAGATTAGCCCTAAGAGCCAGTAGACCGGCTTAAGCTTCAATTTTCCCAGATACATTGGTTTTAGGGAGTAGGGGGAAGAGTTTTGTTAGTAGTGGTTTCACCGCACGAGGAGGGGGGAGTGGAAAAAAATCCTATGCACCTCACTCTTGATGAGAATTGCAGTTGATTAGTTCCTCAACACTGAGGGATCTGGCCAGTGGATGATCAGCCACAATTGCCGTTGGCAATGCCTTTAGTAGACTGGTCTGGATGCAACTGCTGACCTTCATCCTTTTCTTCATACTAATGCGATTGACCTTTGGTCACGCTACGCGATGAAGCGAAGCTTCCGCTAAAAGCGATCGCAAATGCGATGGCATGGTGCAGCAGCAGCGAAGTCTGGCAAGGATCATGCCCATCCCATCACTAGATGTTCAGCAGTTGCTCAGCCCGAAAATACCGGAAGTAGGGTACTTTACCTAACTCTGTTTTCCCTTCAAGCATTAGAATATGAAGAATTGTGTCTAAATCTTGCTAGAGATTACTCAAGAACGGATGCAAGACATCAGCAATTCTATATATTCAAGTCCAAAACAGAAACAAAATGGCAAAACATACTAAGGCTTTCATGTCCCGAACCGTAAAAAAGAATGAGCCTACTGGGGTCAAGTATATGACCAAAAACCAAATGGAGTACTATATGGGTGCCAAGCTTATAGAAATTGGGGTTGAGCCGAAATCAGCTATTTATCGATGGTCAGTAGAAAGCAAAGAAAACGATAACCACGAAGTTTGGACTTACGCAGCCTACTGGGGAGATTCCAAAGAGCAACTGTTGCAAGAGGAGCAGGCATCAAAAGAAAACTGAGGTAAGCATTCAGCTGACAGCTGTCAGCTTATTTTATTCAAAAGCTGTTGGCGTAGCCCATAGGCTGATAGCTGAATGCTTAGGTTTACTTCTGGCAATTTTCTAAATCCATACAGTCATTAGCTAACTGGTCAGCTTCAAGGTTTTGGGTTTTGTTAATCCAGATTAATTCGTAGAAATCCAGTTTATCAAGAAGGGTTTTGGCTCGGCTGTGAAAGCTAACTAAATTGTTGTTTTTAACCATATAATCCCCATGAAGCTGGTTAATTACTAGTTCGCAATCCCCATAGATTTTGGCTTGTTTGGCTCCCAGCTTTAAAGTCTTCTGTAGTCCAAGGATTAGTCCCATATATTCACTTTGGTTCTGAGTAGTAAATCCTAAGTATTGAGAGACTGGATAAACTTCACCTTGATACTGAATTATAGCAGCACATGCGGATTGATTAGTGCCTCTTTTGCTGACACCATCGAAATGAATAATAGCAAGATTATTCGATTTATCTGTCATGATATTCTTGAGCTTGTAGGGAGTTTGGTTGTAAGCATTTAGCCTTCAGCGGTCAGCAGTCAGCGGTCAGTGGTCAGCGGTCAGTGGTAAGCCTTTAGCTGATAGCTGATAACTGATAGCTGATAACTGATAGCTGATAACTGATAACTGATAGCTGATAACTGATAACTGATAGCTGATAACTGATAACTGATA
>NZ_CEYLVT010000056.1:0-23975 GCF_982860115.1 Moorena sp. | reverse complement strand
GCTTATGGCTGATAGCTTACCTGTTCCAACCCTACTTTAATTGGTATTTTTTTACTGTCGAGCTACCTCTTTTGTATTAGCCTGCCAAATGTTTATCGTCCGATCAAATCCCCCAGTAGCGAGAAAACGCCCATCCCGACTAAAGGCAACGGATTGTACCCAATCTTGATGTCCAGTCAACCAAGCTATCTCCTTACCAGTGTTCAAATTCCACAACCGAACCCCATCACGACTAGCACTAGCGAGGATTGTGCCATTAACTGGATTAATTGCGATCGCACGAATCTTGCCAGTATGTTTGCTCAAGGTATACTTAAGCTGCCAAGTCCGCGTATCCCAGACCTTAATCTTACCGTCATAACCACTGGTCACTAGGGTTCTACCATTAGGGGTAAAGGCTATAGCACTAGTTATACCTTGATGAGCTCGAATAACGTAAAGCGGTTGTCCCGTGTTCAGATTCCAAATTTTAATCGTGCCATTTTTGAGTCCACTGACTAGGGTTTCGGCCTTGGGATGAAGCGCTAGGGAATAGGTTGGATTATCAAAATTTGCCAGAGTGTAAAGGGGACGTTGGTTTCTGAGGTCCCACACCCGAATACCATCCAATCCCCCAGTCACTAACACCTTACTATCTGAGGTCATAGCTAGGGAAAGCAAATTGCTTCTATGGCCTAGAAAAGTACGGGTATAGTCTCCTGTGTAGTCTTGCTGATTCCATTGCCACAAGTTGACCCCACCATCCTCCCCGACACTAGCCAGAATTGTTCCATCAGCACTAAAAGCCATGTCAGTCACTGAGGTTTGGTGTACTCGCAGGCTATCAATTTCACGACCGTTTTTCAGCCACCATAATTTTAGATGGGCATCACTCCTGCTTCCCCCACTGAGTAGCACTCGCCCACTAGGACTAAATGACAGAGCATCCACAGCGGTAGAATGGGCTTGAATGGTACGCACTAATTGAGGAGTTCTCCAAGATTGAGCCTGGGATGAAGCCATTTCCGGTATAGCTGCAACCATTAGCCCCAGTCTGGATTCCTTAGCGTAGGTGGTACTGGTGACCACTGCCATGAGCCCGAGTACAGTTCCCAATATCGCCAACGGTGTTTTTTTCATTCTGCTTGTTCGCGTAGCGTGGCCTTTTGGCAAAGGTTAGGGCAAATCGTCTTACTTTTCACCGCGTCAGGGGGATGTTCTTGCCAGCCGGAAATTATACCCAACAACTCGGACTTTAGTAGTTCCAATGCTTCTATTTGTTCGGTGATTGCGTCAATTTTGAGCAGTAGATGCTGCTTAACTGCTCCACAAGGTAACTCACCAAAGTCATGGATTTTGAGGATGTCTTGAATCTCACTAAGGCTAAGTCCTAGGGATTGGGCACGTTTTATAAAAGCCAGTCGATTCAGCACCTGCCTCGTAAACAGGCGATAGCCAGAAGGGGAGCGGGTTGTGACTGGCGTAAGCAGACCAATTTCTTCGTAATAGCGAATGGTCTTCACGGGCAACCCGCTATGACTAGCTACCTGACCAATTTTGAGCCAGTCCTCTGATGAATTGGTGACAAGATCATTGGTAATTGGTAATTGGTAACTGACCACTGTTGACTATGCTCTCCCCTCTGTTTCCCCTATTGCCTTAGGGATGAACAGTGTGATCTTGAAACAGCTTGACCTATCGAGGTGGTTGACGTCGATGTGATTGACCCTTGACAGCACTCAACATCGGTAATGGTGGACGGGAAGAACTGGGGGGAAGATACCGCTCCACAGGTTGCTCAGCCAGTTCAGTTTGCTGGCTTTGGCTTTGCCACCAACGGACTGCCACTGCTATTGCTACCATCATCAGTCCGAAACTGAATAATGACCAGCGTCCCCCGACACCACCAATCACAGCATCCACCGCTCCGATAATCACGATGAAGCCTGAGATTGGCTCTTTACGGTAAGCTGACTTCAACACTCGATGCCATAAAGCATTTATCACGGCTTACTACTTACTCTATTTCACAGATTTACTTCTTTTGTAACAGAATAGGTCACAACTGCCCAACTAGAGCACTAACTTAGTTAGGAGACTTCACTGTTACTGAGATATATCTGATATATACAATTCTTCGATATCCCCAGAGCAACCGGGAATTTCAAGATTAATTTTGCCAATCTTACCAACCATGGCAACGCTTATTCTTAAAAGCGCTTACAGGAGCTGGCCAGTAGCTTCAGCGACTCTCCTACTGACCGACTGTCCCACTGACTGACTCTCGAACTAGTTCTACTGTAAGCCTAACCAGGTTAATAAGTCTTGACCAGTAAAGTATTCAATTGCCAGAGTCAAAATAAAACCAATCATGGCAGCTCTACCATTCAAGCGTTCTGCGTAATCATTAAACCCAAACTTAGGTGACTGGATTTGAGGGACTTTAGTGGGTTGGGGTTGCGTCATAGTTAGAAAAGTTGCCAAGCTATAGTGGAGTTACTTAACTTCACTAATTTTAACATTTAGATCACATTTAGATACAGCACCAGTAAGCCAAAGAGGTACAAGCATGGAAATCGGTGTTCCCAAAGAAACGAAAGATCAGGAATTTCGTGTGGGATTAACCCCCAGTAGTGTCAGGGTTTTACAAGAAGCGGGTCATACAGTTTTCGTTGAAACTAATGCTGGCACTGGTGCTGGCTTTACCGATGAAGACTATCAGCGTCAGGGAGCCAAAATTGTCTTAGACGCGGCTGAGGCTTGGAATCGGGAACTGGTAGTCAAAGTAAAAGAACCCCTAGCGCCAGAGTATCCCTTGCTTCAAAAAGGACAGCTGTTGTTTACTTATCTACACTTAGCCGCTGACCGTGCTTTAACTGAGCAGTTGCTGCAATCGGGGGTGATTGCGATCGCATATGAAACGGTAGAACTCCCAGACCACAGCTTACCGCTGCTAACCCCCATGAGCATTATTGCTGGTCGTCTTTCTGTGCAATTTGGAGCCAGATTTCTAGAGCGTCAGCAGGGGGGAAGAGGGGTGCTGTTGGGGGGTATTCCCGGAGTCAGACCAGGTAAGGTGGTAATTCTTGGTGGCGGAGTTGTCGGTACAGAAGCCGCCAAAATAGCTGTGGGGATGGGAGCGAGAGTACAGATTTTTGATATTAACGTTCAACGGTTGGCTTATTTAGAAAGCATCTTTGGCTCAAGAGTGGAACTTCTCTACAGCAATTCAGCAGACATTGAAGCGGCTGTTACTGATGCTGACCTCCTGATTGGGGCAGTGTTAATCCCTGGTCGTCGCGCTCCCATTTTAGTGCCCCGCTCTCTGGTTAAACAAATGGTTAATGGCTCAGTAATTGTAGATGTTGCTGTGGATCAGGGAGGCTGTATTGAAACATTACGACCCACATCCCATACCAATCCCATTTATATCGATGAAGGTGTTGTTCACTATGGGGTACCTAATATGCCTGGAGCTGTTCCCTGCACATCAGCTGTGGCTCTAAACAATAGTACTTTCCCCTACGTACTTAGTTTGGCCAATCAGGGGTTGAGCGCTGTGGAAAATAACCCCGCTTTAGCCAAGGGCGTTAATGTCCAGAATCACCAGTTGGTTCATCCAGCAGTCCGAGAAGTGTTTCGCGATTTAGCTGATAGCTAAGGTTTTTTTTCTATAGCAATCTTAAATGATTGCTATAGCAATTTTCAATTACGTAAGCTACAAATTGGGCTTTAGGGAACAATCAATAGGCAATAGGGAAGAGGTAAAAAATCCTGTGTACCTGATTAGCTAAAAAACTGCTATATAGCAATCCCTGTAGTAATTGTAAGAATTTTTTTTGTCAAGTTCCTGACTCTCGACTCCCGACTCCCGATTCCCGACTCCCGACTCCCGATTCCCTTTCCTTTGAAATTTTATTGCTAAAGTCTTGAGAAAATGTTTTAATAGACATATTAGGTAGTATCCGCTATATAAAGAAAAATTGTTAAACTTTTCTTAAAAAAAATTAGCGAGTGTTACCAATTAAATGTCATAGGAGCTTTTTAAGGTGATGCGTGATCAGGTGTTAACCTGGTTAGCAGATAATGTACCGTCTTCTCGGCTACAGCATATATTGCGGGTTGAACAGATGTCTGTTGAACTCGCCGAGCTTCATCATCTCAATGCTCAGCAGGCAGCTCAAGCAGGGTTGTTGCACGACCTAGCCAAATACTTTAAGCCTGAGCGCTTGTTGCAAATGGCTAGAGATAATGCCATAGAAGTCGATCCAGTCTGTGAAGCCGCTCCTCATTTATTGCATGCAGATGTCAGTGCTATTGTTGCCCAAGAGCAATTTGGAGTCAAAGATGAAGCAGTATTGCAAGCGATCGCTCTCCATACCTTAGGGCGTGAGGGTATGACCCCCCTCAGTTGTGTGGTGTTTATTGCTGATACTATTGAGCCAGGTCGTGGTGATACACCGGATTTACAAGCCTTACGAAATCTCTCTAAGCAAGACCTATACAAAACTGTTTGGTTAGCCTGTGACTACTCTTTAAAATTCCTGCTAGAGAGTCCTCGTCCCATTCACCAACGTATGATATTGACTCGAAACTGGGCTCAACAGATGTCCAGGAAGACAACAGCTAAACGAGAGAGTAAGACAGATTGTGTAAATTCCTAACGTATCATGTGCCTAGCTTTCAGGAATGTTTCGTAAACAGGAGTGTGAGTGTCAAATGAAGAAGCAAAGAAAAGAAATGAAAAGAATTGTACCGCAAGTGATTAAGCACAAGAAAACTTAATTACTATTAGAACAGATTGTTTTGTAAAGCGAGGAATTAAACGCTTAATGAGAGATCAAAATAATAAGCCCTCCACTTTAGTAACCCCTGATACCGAAAACCAGGATGCTAGCTATGGGTTAGCATTAACCGTTGCTCAAGCAGCAGATGACCGCAAGGGTGCAGATATTGTGATTCTGTCGGTCTCAGAGGTATCGTACATCACAGATTACTTTGTAATTGTGACGGGGTTTTCTAGGGTACAGGTCAGGGCAATCTCTCAGTCGATTGAACAGCAAGTAGAAGAGGCATGGAACCGTTTACCTGTGCGAACAGCAGGAAAAGCAGAGGGAATCTGGATACTTCAAGATTACGGTGACGTGATTGTCCATATCTTGCTGCCTGAAGAACGGGAGTTCTATAATCTCGAAGCATTCTGGGGCCACGCGGAGCAGATTGAGTTTCAGGCATCCTAATTGCAGCACTCACAAATAAATAATCATGAAATCTTCCGTTTATGTATGTCCTGTTCCAGAAGAGCAGCAACCCATAAATGAATACCAAGAACTAAGGGAGTCTTGGTTTTTTAACTGGGGAAGGCTGGAACTACCAAATTATGTGATCAAGCTGGCTTGGGTTTGGGGGTTGAGCTGGCTGATTTCAGGGCCAATAGCAGCAGTGAGTTTTCCACCGCAAAAAGCGATAATCAAGTTTCTGCTCTGTGGCGGGGCAGGAGCAAGTATCTTCTTGATTTTAACGTTGCTGCGGCTATACCTGGGTTGGTTCTATGTACGCGATCGCTTGACCAGAGAAACCATCGTCTACGAGGAGTCAGGGTGGTATGATGGTCAAACCTGGACAAAAACCCCAGAAATTTTGGCTCGCGATCGCTTAATTGTTTCTTATGAACTCCAACCAATTTTGCAACGTTTACACTGGACGTTCGGATTTTTGATTATAGTCGTGATTGGTGGCAACATCATTTGGCGTGTGTTATCAGCCACCTAGCTCGATTGCTCCAACTAAGCTATAGGGTAGCTTTAAGTCTAATCCATGACCAGGGGAAAACGTACTAAAACACGAGCCTTAGAAGTCCGTTTACTACGGGAAGGCATTATCGAATCAGTTCATTCAGCTCAAGCAGTTGTGTGTGATGACCGGGGACGGATGTTATATGTTGCGGGTAACCCAGAAACCTCAACATTCATTCGCTCTTCACTCAAACCTTTCCAAGCGTTAGCGGTCACCACCACAGGTACCCTTGAGCGTTACAATCTCACCGACCGAGACTTGGCAATTATCTGTGGTTCCCATCAAGGAACCATGGAGCAGGTAAGGCAGGCCTTTAACATTCTTTGGCGCTCTGATGTTGATCCATCAGCACTACAGTGTCCCATTCCCCCAGGCCAGGAAAGTTCACTGCAACATACCTGTTCCGGTAAACATGCTGGAATGTTGGCTGTTTGCCAACAAAGGCAGTGGCTACTCAAGACCTATTTGGAGTACAACCATCCCGTACAAAAGTTAATCTTAAGCCAAGTGGCGGAGTTGCTACAGATGCCGGAGCAAGAGTTAATTCTCGCTCACGATGACTGTGGCGCTCCCACTTACTTTTTACAACTACGGCAAATGGCCTTATTGTACGCTCAGCTCTCTTCTGGTAATAATCTGGCCATGGAGCGTATTGTCCGTGCCATGATCAGTCATCCCCATATGGTGTCCGGGGATGGGGGATTTGATACAGAACTGATGCGATTATCCGAAGGGGAACTGGTAAGTAAATCCGGAGCACAAGGGGTTCAGTGTATCGGTCGCATTGGCCAGAATATGGGTCTAGCCATTAAAGTCCTCGATGGAGGCAAATCACCTAAGTATGCTGCAGCCATTGCCCTACTCAAGCAAATGGCTTGGATTACCCCTTCCGTGGCAGATACCTTGGAGTCGATGTTTATTAACCTCAGTAAATACAAGCGTTTAGAAGTAGTTGGTGAGTTATCTATGCCTTGAGGGGTGAACTGATAGCGTTTGTATCTCGAAGGCAAAAGGCAAGAGGCAAGAGGCAAGAGTAACCCACCCCTAACCCCTCCCAGGAGGGGAAGGCAAGAGAGGAAAGAGATCCGGGGTTGTATTTTCCCGATTCCCGATTCCCGACTCCCGACTCCCGATTCCCGACTCCCGACTCCCGACTCCCGACTCCCAGAGCACTCTTACAATTAATTTCAGAAATTTCCCATTTCCCCTTGCCACTTTTGGAAATTAGGTGTTATAGTTAAAAAGACGACGCGGGATAGAGCAGCCTGGTAGCTCGTCGGGCTCAACAATCAAGTTAGCTAGACGCTTAATAGCAAGCTTGAGCATGGGCGGCACGAAGATAAATCTCCGTGTGTTTACCTGTCAAATTCGGGGAAGCCTGTAGCGAGGTAATCCCGAGCCAAGCTCCCAAAAGGAGAAGGTGTAGAGACTGGTTAGGCAGGCACCCTAACGTTAAAGGCGAGGGTGAAGGGACAGTCCAGACCACAAACTGGAAGATCCAGGCAACGAAAGTTGTAGTTGGTAAGCATAACCCGAAGGTCGGTGGTTCAAATCCGCCTCCCGCCACTTAATTGAATATCATGAATCCCTGCAAGGTTATCTCTTTGTGGGGTTTTGTGATTTTAGGGAATCGGGAGTGGGGTGTAGGGTGTAGGGTGTAGGGTGTAGGGTGTGGGGAATCGGGAAAAGAATGAATAGCAGTAGAGTGGGCATCCTGCCCGCTCGATAAAGATCCCTGAACGGGCAAGATGCCCATTCTACAAAACTATTAAAATAAAATTATTCCATTATTAAGCAACGCCAAACTTTTGCCTTTTGCCTTGCGCGTTTATCCCCTTGTAGATCAAAACTGTTACAGAAGCTTTCACCCTACAAATATAACGATCTTTATCACTAGCATTAGGGTTTTAAATTGGGTTTTAGTCCATCCCACAAAGTTTACGATCTTCATTGCTAGCACTGGAATTATTTTTCAGGTAATCTTTTAGTCCATTGCAAGCGTATTTGAGGAGTTGATCTCGGTTAAAGTTCCACAACTTCACCGTCTTGTCACTACTTGGAGACGCGAGGTATTTACCATCTCGACTGAAACTGACACCATAGACAATACCCTGATGCCCAGTCAAGGTATCTAGCAATTGCCCCTCTGGTGTCCACAATTTCACGGTCTTGTCCAAACTAGCAGAAGCGAGGTATTTACCATCTCGACTGAAACTGACACCATAGACAATACCCTGATGTCCAGTCAAAGTCTTGAGGAATTCTCCCTCTCGCGTCCACAATTTCACGGTCTTGTCTAAACTAGCAGAAGCGAGGTATTTACCATTCGGGCTGAAGGTGACATGAGTGACCCGAGCCTGATGGCCAGTCAAGGTGTCCACCAGTTTGCCTTCTACTGTCCACAATTTCACAGTTTTGTCATCACTAGATGAAGCCAAGTATTTTCCATCTCGGCTGAAACTGACACCATAGACATAACTCTGATGACCGGTCAAGGTATATAGCAATTGCCCCTCTGGTGTCCACAATTTTACGGTTTTGTCACTACTTGCAGAAGCAAGGTATTTTCCATCTCGACTGAAACTGACACTATTGACTCCATCCTGATGGCCAGTCAAGGTATATAGCAATTTCCCCTCTCGGGTCCATAATTTCACGGTCTTGTCACTACTTGCAGAAGCGAGGTATTTGCCATCTCGACTAAAACTGACACTATTGACATAACCCTGATGACCGGTCAAGGTATCTACCAATTCCCCATCTCGTGTCCACAATTTCACGGTCTTGTCCCGACTAGCGGAAGCGAGGTATTTGCCATCTCGACTAAAACTCACACTATGGACAAAATCTTGATGGCCGGTCAAAGTATCTATCAAGTCCCTCTCTCGCGTCCACAATTTCACGGTCTTGTCCAAGCTAGCAGAAGCGAGATATTTTCCATCCGGACTAAAACTGACACCATAGACATCATCCTGATGGCTGGTCAAGGTATCTACCAATTGCCCCTCTCGCGTCCACAATTTCACGGTCTTGTCCAAGCTAGCAGAAGCGAGATATTTTCCATCCGGACTGAAACTGACACCATAGACAAAACCTTGATGGCCAGTCAAGGTCTTTAGCAATTCCCCCTCTCGCCTCCACAATTTCACAGTATTGTCCCCACTAGCAGAAGCAAGGTATTTCCCATCTCGACTAAAACTGACATCATAGACATAATCCTGATGGCCAGCCAAGGTATCTACCAATTCCCCCTTTCGCGTCCACAATTTCACCGTCTTGTCCCGACTAGCAGAAGCGAGGTATTTCCCATCTCGACTAAAACTGACACTATTGACAGAACCCTGATGGCCGGTCAAGGTCTTTACCAATATTCCCTCTCGCGTCCACAATTTCACTGTTTTGTCATAACTAGCAGAAGCGAGGTATTTACCATCTCGACTGAAACTGACACTATTGACAGAACCCTGATGGCCGGTGAAGGTCTTTACCAATATTCCCTCTCGCGTCCACAATTTCACCGTCTTGTCCAAGCTAGCAGAAGCGAGGTATTTACCATCTCGACTGAAACTGACACTATTGACCAAACCCTGATGGCCGGTGAAGGTCTTTACCAATATTCCCTCTCGCGTCCACAATTTCACTGTCTTATCACTATTTGCAGAAGCGATGTGTTTACCATCTCGACTGAAACTGGCATGTTTTACAAAAGATTTATCCTCAGTAAAATAGTTAATCTCTTTTAGTTTAATTTCACTTACTTGATAAACACTTTGTCGCAACAAGTTTACTCCTTGTATCAAAATGTCTGTTGTTGGTTTATTTGCTTGTTGCAAATCTCTATTTATTCTAATTATCCTTAATTGATTATCTATATTTTTATAATCTGAGCTAGACTTTAATAGTGTAATTTCAGCTTTAATATCCGCATTTTTTTTACCGATTAAAGCTTCAATAAATAACCACAATACTGTTGCTAATAACCCAGAAATAGCCACAGAAAACCCAACCAATCCCCCGATTAGTCTTTGACGCTGACGCTGCTTTTGCTTTTCTTCCCTAACTTGTAACGCTTCACTCAAGCCAATAAACTCTTGTTCAGCTTGGGATAGTTCCTCCCCACGTTCTTGGAGTTTTTCCTGTGCCTGGACTAAAGCAGCTCCCCGCAATAAAAGTCCCTTATCCCGGTTCATCTCTTGCCACTGACCCATAGCTGCTCGGATTCTTTCTTGCCAAGCACGGAATTCTCGGTCTTCTTTCATCCATGCTTTCAGTTGCCCCCAGTTACGAATTAAAGCCTCATGGACAACTTCAACGGTTTCTTGTTCAGCATTTTTAGCACTGGTGACAACGGTGCGACTGGTAACCACTAACCGGGCATCAGCTAATCGTTTAACTAATTTCCAGTTGGTCTCGTTTAATTCTGCTTTGGTAGCTACTCGTCTAGTATCTTCCGTACCTTCACCGGGACGTACTAATTGGATAAATATTCGTCTTACCCGTTCTTGTTCCTCTGGTTTAAATTTACTAAACTCCCGATCAGCATAGCTGGTTAATGCACCAGAAACCTCACCGATTTCTTGATAAGCTTGGTGGGTTAATTGTTTGCTGGTGCGTTTTTTCCAAAGTTCAGTGAGGGCAAATTCCAACAGGGGTAAATGCCCCGGTTCTTTATCGACATCTTTGAGAATGCGTTCCACCAGTCCGCTTTCAAAGCTAACTCCTAATTTTTGGGCTGGCTTTTCAATTACTTCTCTAAGTTCCTCTGGATTCATGGAACGGATTTGAACATTCATCTTGCGCCAGACATCCGCTAAGGGAGGATAGGACAACACATTCTCTAAAAAATCGAGCCGCAGGGTAGTTACTAAAACTGTCGATGAGGAAGATTGTTCAGGACAAGGTTTAAATGTATTGCAGAGAGTATCGAGAAATAGACGACGGATTTTTTCATCCCTACAAAGGGTGTAGAGTTCTTCAAATTGGTCAGCAATTAGTAAAATTCTATGGTTAGGATGATTGCGCTGAATTTCAGCAAAGACATCAGATAAAGGTAAAGGTGATTTATCTTGACTGAAGGATATAGCTAAATTACGAGCTTGGATGATTTTGTCAGTAGAATCTAGATCAGATCTGTATAGAGGAACAAGGGCTTGAGCTAGAGCACGAAAAGGTTTTTCTCCAGGACGAAAAAGGGTAAACAACCAATATTCCTCTTTCAATAATTTCGGCACTAATCCCGCTAGAACTACAGAGGATTTACCACTCCCTGATGCACCTAATACCGGAATAAAGTTACGGGTTTGAGTTGCTTGAAATAGTTCTTCTCTAAAAACATCACGCCCAAAGAAATATTCCGCTTCCTTGGGACTGAAATGAAACAACCCTTGATAAGGGCATGGTAGATTGTCACTAGCTGTAGATTTATCAGAATCAAGGTCAACCTGCTCCCCAGGCGAATTCAGCTAATGTTCCGGAGGATTTTCGTTAATGGTTACCGTATGACCACTACCACTTATAATCACGGTAGCTTTATTATCCTTGTTGTAAGTTACGTCACCACCAGATACCTTGTTGTAAGTTACGTCACCACCAGATACTTGCCAATTTTCCCCTTCTACTTGGTTCAAATTATGGATTTCTCTTGCTAATGCTTTAATCTCCTGAGCAAATTTATCATCTTCTGCCATCGCCTCTTCTAAATATTTAGATACAACTTCTACATCAGTATCTGAACCGTTTTCAGCAGAACGTAAAGCTTTTTCAGCATTGGGATTACCACTTAACTTATCAATAATCTTCTGGCGCAGTTGCTTGGCTTTTTCTAGGGCTGCCTCAGTGAACTTTCTTACTGTAGTTTCCGCAGCTTTCTTCCCGATAAAAGCTAGGGTGGTAATAGCTAGAGCCGATAGAGGTTCCATATCTGATTAAAGAGAAGTAGGGGAAATTAACTAGGAGCACAATGAATAGCTATAGTCTAACGTATTTGTAATCCGGATTAATTTTGATATAATCAAAGGATTTATATGAATTTGCTTAGCTACAGTTTAATAATGGAACTGGGAGACTATAGCCTTTGGGATGCGATCGCATTTAGTACTCAATTCCAGTTTCTGCACCAGGGAAGGTCACACAACAACCGAAACCACAGTATCTCAGTGGTAGACTGCAAAGAGATCACAATAGCAGTCACGAGGCATAAGGCTATTGGCAAAACCCCCCTTCTAACCTTCTAACCCTCTAACCTTCAACCTCCTAACCTTCAACCTCCTAACCTCCTAACCTCCTAACCTCCTAACCTTCCAATCCCATTGGTTAAACAACGACTCGACAAATTATTAGTAGACCTTAACCTGTGTGAATCCCGACAGCGAGCTCAGGTGCTAATTCGTGCGGGTGAAGTAATGGTAGATGGACAAATATTAGATAAGCCAGGAACTGAAATTAAGACCACCGCTCAGATTCAGGTCAAAGAGAAACCCCCTTTTGTATCCAGAGGAGGGCAAAAACTTGCCAAAGCCTTAGAAGTATTTGGGATTTCAGTAAACGGACGCATTTGCCTAGATGGTGGGATTTCCACCGGTGGCTTCACCGACTGCTTGCTAAAAGCTGGAGCAAAACAGGTTTATGGTGTTGATGTGGGATATGGACAAGTTGCCTGGAGTCTGCGCAATGACCAGCGGGTGGTATTGAAAGAACGTACCAACTTACGCTATCTTCAGCCTGCCGACTTGTACGGTGTTTCACCAGTCCCGAATCAGGGTCAAGTCTATGCTGATTTAGGCGTAGTGGATGTGTCGTTTATTTCCTTAACCAAAATTCTTCCTGCTCTGTGGCAACTGCTATCCCCTCCCCGTGAGGTAGTGTTGCTAGTCAAGCCTCAGTTTGAAGTTGGTCGTGACCGTGTCGGGAAAAAGGGAGTAGTCAGGGACCCCCATCACCGTGCAGATGCGATCGCAAACGTTCTAGAATCCGCCAAACAGCTAGGTTGGCAATACAAAGGATTAATCTCCTCTCCCATTACTGGCCCCGCCGGGAATATCGAGTACTTACTTTGGCTAGCCATGAATAGTGTATTACCCTATCCCGATTTAGCAGCAATTAGAGAAATTACCAGCAAAATGAAGAATGAAGAATGAAGAATGAAGAATTTAGAATGAAGAATGAAGAATGAAGAATGAAGAATGAAGAATGAAGAATGGTTAAGGGTTAAGGCAGAATTACCAATTCTTAATTGTACATTCTTATAGCGTTTATCATAGCTATGAGGTACACAATATTTTTAACCTATTGCCTATTGCCTATTGCCTATTGCCTATTGCCTATTGCCTATTGCCTATTGCCTCTTATCTGTTCCCTGCTCCCTGCTCCCTGCTCCCTACAACCCAGACATTTGTATCTCAAAAGTCGTAGAATTTCTATAATTCAAAACTGAGACAAATGAGACAAAAACTGAGACATTTTGCGATTTTCTGGCCATTATTATGAAAATTACAGAGTGTATTGGAGTAACTTGTTAATGTCACACACCACTATTCCAGCAGGACAAATCCAGCAAACAGTTCCCCTTGTTCGCAGAGGTTCCGTAAGGCAAGGGGATGCAGGGTATACTTCGCCCTATTCCCCATTTCCCATTTCTCCTTTCCTCTTTCCTAAGGATAGTTTTAGATTAGACAGTTTTAGATTAGACCCCAGCCCACCACAGCGATCAAAACCAAGTAAAACACCTAGCAAAAAAGTGGTACAACTAAAGCGGTGGTTAGAGGATTGTTTTGATCCAGGTTGGGAAAACGTGAACACTATCTTACAGCCAAACCTAGAGCGAGATTTCAGTTTTAGAAGTGACTCCTTTGAGCAAGCGATGCAGCGCGGTCTTGGGGGTTTCCCCCATGAGCGACTGCATCAAGAAGCTAGTACCAAATTCCATACCACAGCAGGAGTGAGAAGAGGTAAGCTACTCGGTACTGAGATCGGCTGGGGTGATCAGCAAGTAGCTTTATTAGTGGAGCTACATCGGACAGAATCACCCAAAATGAATCTATCCATTGAGCTGCATCCTGCTGGTGGTAGAGACCTTCTCCCCAAAGGTTTACAAATTATGGTGCTAGATGAAGAAGGAATTGTGGTGATTCAAGTCCAAGCCAGAGATACGGAAAATCTTAAGTTGCAAGTGAGTGGCGAAGCAGGAGAATATTTCAGCATTAAGTTGGTTTGGAATGATATCAGTATTACCGAAAATTTCTTAATCTGATTGCTTACAAAGAATGAAGAATGAAGAATGAAGAATGAAGAATGAAGAATGAAAAAAAATCCAATTATAAATTCTAAATCCTAAATTATTAATTCTTCATTCACCATCCCAATAATTTATGAAATTTTCATGTCCCACTTTCCTTAGAACTTTGCTCACCAGAAGCTAGCTGCTGATTAACCACAACTATAAACTCCTCTACAGAAGCAATGGTAATTGCCTGTCTGAGCAACATTGTCAAAATCGAGTCATCCTTAATTTGGTTGATTGTTTCCACCAACTCCCTAGGCACATCTTCAAAACGAACCCGAAGTACTTCCAGCAAAGATTCGCGACCCTTTTGTATAACCCCCTCTTGACGAGCAAGGCGTTCAAAACTAGTAATGTAACGCATACTACTCTCCTCTTCATAACGTCTAATTTCTTCTGTAAAGCCGGTTTGCCAGCTATCGGGTAAACTAATTAGCCAATCAATTAACCGGAATAACTCTAGGATATCTTGCCTGCCATAGCCCCGTTGATACAAACGTTTCGCAACTTGTAATTTAATCTGATATCGTTGCTGAACATCTTGTTTAGTTTGCTGATTGGCTCGATGAGCTGCCACAATTACCGCGAAAGGATTGTTACTTTCTTCCAACACCTGGGACGAATAATCCAGCAGTTTAACAATCGGGAAGCGCAACAACACCTCACACCCCCAAATCGTGTAACTGTATTTATTCGGTCGCCAGGATCTGCTTTCATCAGCTAAAACAGCTAAACTGACTACTTGACGCCGATATTTGTCAAAAATGCGGTAATTGTACACATAAATCCTCTCAGCAAACACGGATTCGTATTGACTTTGGACTTCCACATGAATTAATACCCAGGTTTCCTGGCCATCCCTGCGCCAAACCTTAACTAATTTGTCTGCTTCCCTAGTGCTAATTTCCCCATCCCGCGCTATCTGTTGGAATTCCTTGTCCAGAAATTCATAGCCTTTATCCCAGTCAATGTTTTCCTCAATTTCGGGGAATAAAAATGCCATAAAGGGTTGGAAATATAAGGAAATGGCCTCTTTCCAGGGATTATCGTAGTCTGCACGTTGATTGGTCATTATTCATGGAATAAATTAATAATTAATAATGAAAAAAAATCCAATTCTAAATTCTACATTCTACATTCTAAATTCCCAATTCATCCTATCGCCCCCAAGGTTTTCAGAGTTGCTTTCTGTGCCTCAGTTAACCCTCTAACTCCAGTAATATTCATAGCTTCATAGAGTCTAGGAGTTCTCAGGATTTTCAAACACTCCCCTGTTTCTAAATCCTTGAGCCTTACGGTTTGGTCTTGAGACCCACTCGCCATAATTTGACCATCTACACTGAAGGCGACTGAAGAGACGAGATGGCTATGTCCGGTGCAAATGTCAAGGCACTCCCCTGTGGAAACATCCCAAAGTCTCACCGTTTTGTCAGCACTGCCACTGCTTAGGGTTTTCCCATCGGGACTGAAAGCAACTGACAATACCCAATTGGTATGTCCGGTCAAGGTTTTGCAGCACTTACTCTCACCAATATCCCACAGCTTCACCGTGTGGTCTGTACTGCCACTAGCCAAGAGCTGACCATTGGGACTAAAGGCGACGGAGTGGACTCGATTACTATGTCCGCGCAAAACTCCCACACAGCTTCCGGTCTCACAATTCCATAGCCTGACCGTGTGGTCGGCACTGCCACTGGCTAAGGTTTTCCCGTCATTACTGAATGCTACTGAACATAGTCTATCGGTATGTTCTTGAAACGTTCTGATGCAGTGACCTGTGCTGACATCCCACAGCTTAACCGTGTGGTCGGCACTGCCACTGGCTAAGGTTTTCCCGTCACTACTCAATGCCACTGAAAATACCCAATCAGTATGGCCATGCAGTGTTCTAATGCAGCGACCTGTGCTGACATCCCACAGCCTGATCGTATTGTCTGTACTGCCACTGGCTAAGGTTTTCCTATCACTACTGAATGCCACTGAATAGACAAAGTCAGTATGTCCGGGCAAGGTTCTGATGCAGCTACCAGTACCATAATCCCATACTCTCACTGTGTAGTCGTTACTGCCACTAGCCAGGATTTGACCGTCACTACTAAACGCAATTGGCATTGCCCAATCCGTATTTCCATACCAAGTTTTCAAGCATTGACCGGTTTGATAATCCCATAGCTTCACCTTTTGGTCTAAACTCACACAAACCAGGGTGTTTCCATAAGGACTAAAGGCAACTGAAAATACCTGATTGCTGTGTCCATGCAACGTTTTCAAACATTCATTGGTGCTAGTATCCCAGAGCCTAACGATGTGGTCGCCACCACCACTAGCCAGGGTTTTCCCATCTGGACTAAAGGCGACGGAGTAGACACCACCACTATGTCCTGTGTAAGTTCTTAAGCAGCGACCTGTGCTTACCTCCCAAAACTTCACCGTGTGGTCCCCACTGCCACTGGCTAAGATTTTCCCGTCACTGCTGAATGCCACTGACCCCACGCAATCCCTATGACCGGTGCCAGTATTCAGGCATTCACCAGTGCCACTATCCCAGAATTTCACCGTGTGGTCGTCACTGCTACTGGCTATAGTCTTACCATCTGGACTAAAGGCAACGGATCTAACCCAACTGCTATGTCCGGTGCAAGTGTTGAGACATTCTCCAGTTTTGATATCCCAGAGTTTCAAGGTATGGTCGCCACTGCTACTGACTAGGGTTTGACCATCTGGACTAAAAGCAACTGAACATACCTCATTAGTATGTCCTGTACAAGTCTTCAAGCACTTACCATCACTAACATCCCACAACTTAACGGTGTGATCCGCACTGCAACTGGCTAAGATTTTACCATCATGGCTAAAACCAAGGTCTCGTACCAAATTGGTATGACCCTCACAGATCAAAACTAGTTTACCGCTTGGTACTTCCCACAGGCGAACTTTCCAATCTGTATCACAGGTTGCTAATAGTTTACCATCTGGGCTGAATGCTGCTGATAAAATATTTCCTAAGGTTTCCGTAAATACTGAGCTGGTCAAGTCAGCATGGGCGAAATTGACATTGTGTAATTTAATTCCCTGTAGGTTAGCTTGCCAAACTGTTAGATTAGAAAAGTCATAGTTGGTTAAATCCACCTGTAATTGGCGCAGTATATTAATTATATTGCCGCAGATATATACCGTATCTTGAGTTATTTTTTTAACCGTGGGAGTTGGGGAGCGCAGCATTGAAATAATTTCCAGCAAGTGATTGCTGAGCTGTTTTGTGCAACCAAAACGAGCGAGTAATCTTTCAATAATCGGTTCGAGAATCAGAGAGACTTGACTATCCCGAATATACTCAGGGGCAGTGGCTTTGACTAATGCGTGACTGCGCAACAGAGCAAAATTTTGACTAGTAATTTCCTCAGGAATCTGCTCAATTAATCGATTAACCATGTATTCCATCACTACAGGTTGTTGGGTAAACCCAGCCGAGGTTTTCTCAATTAATGAACGCCGTTGTAAAGACCCTAGAGACTGTAAAATGTCAGGAGCGCATCGGTGGCAGAAAACGTCCTGTTCCAACTCTTTAAAAAAAACCGGTTCGCGATTAATAGCTAGCCAGTACATCAGCTCTTGTTGTGTAGCACTCAGGCGCTGAAACTGCCGGTCTAGCAAATCCCGAATATCATCAAAAATGAATGAGCCTTGCTTTAAAAAATTCAGGAACTGAGCAATATTGCCATAAAAAAAGTCTCTGACCAGACAAGCCACCATTTTTAAGGCTAAAGGATTGCCAGCATAGTGCTCAATTACAGTCAGCCACTGGGTGTCATCCCCAGCAAAATTTCCTTTTTCCTTCAAGATTTCCTGCCCATCAGTTTCTGATAAGCCTTTGAGTGGGAAGCAACGAATAGGTAAGTTTTCCCCCTCCAGGATAATCAAGTCCTGGGGTGGCTCCCGAGAGGTCAGTAATAGACAGCTGTGGTGGGCGGTTTCACCAATACTTCTGAGCAGCTCACCGTATTCAGCATATCCTTCTCGATAACTACCGGTGCGATCGCCACTTTGCAGAATCGACTCAACATTATCTAGAATTAGCAAGCAACGCCCTGCTTGTAAATACCGAATCAATCGCAGAATTTTGCCATCCACAGAGGAGGGTAAATTGGTTTCCTGCTGTCCAGACAAAAATTGAATCAGGTCTGCCAGGAGTTCTTCTAGGGGAGGCGCATTGCGTAGAGTGCGCCAAATAACAAACTCAAATTTATCTTCCAGAAGATGGGCTAAGCTCACAGCCATAGAGGTTTTACCAATTCCCCCCATCCCTAGAAGTGTCACCAGGCGGCAGTTGTCCTGAAGAATCCATTGCTGTAGGGTGTTGAGTTCCTCAGTACGACCGTAGAAATCTCTTAGCTTTGGTGCTTGTCCCCAATCAACACGTTTAATTTGAGCCACAGTAGGACTCTTGCCGTTATTGATTTGATCTGCCTTAATCTGATCTGGCTCAACAACCTTTTCCCAATCAACCCCTACAGCATCACAAATGGCGATGAAGGTGTCACAGCGAATCGGTTGTCTGGCCCAAAATCGGTTTAAGGTTGCCCTAGAGGTTAAGGCACTGCTACACCAAGCTTCTGCGGTTTTGTTCCATCTTTTCAGGCGTCTAGCCCGGTCAAGCAATTTTAGTCCTAATTCAGAAGCTCGCACTGAATTCTTCATAGCGAAATCTGGTTCTGGTCAGTATCCAAGCCAATTGTTATGCCAAACTCTGAGAGTATCATGAAGTCAATCTGAGACAATTCAGATAATAACCTTAAACAAGGGCACAGGTAACTTCGGATCATTGAATAGCAAGGGTTTGAAGAACTTTAAGTTTTTTGAACACAGTTAATATAATTTAATTTGACTATTCAGCTATCAGCTGCTGACGATTTTTTGGTGTTATGAAAAATATTTAAAACCACTAGCCGACTCCTGCAATTCCTGAGCTAGGGCTACAGTTGAGGTTAAGGAACTTGAAATTTGCCTAGAGGAATCAACGGTACGTTCCGAGAATTGGGCGATATCTTTGATCAACATAGCGACGCTCTGAGTGGTTTCGGTTTGGGAAACACTCCCCTGGGAAATGGCTGCCACTAACTGCTCGATCTGGCACGAAGCCGACCTCAGCTGTTTCAGATTCTGCTTAGCTTCCTCAACTCGACCTGTGCCCTTCTCCACCACAGCAGTGCTCTGTTCCATTACTTTCACTAATTGAGAGGTTTCTAGGTCGATCTCATCTACTATCTTGTGAATTTCGTGGGTAGCCTTGATCAATTGGTTGGTAAGCTGATTCACTTCTTTGGCAATCACGACAAAACCCTGAATCCCTTTACCAGACCGCGCAGCCTCAATCTCAGCGTTAATAGCCAAAACATTGGTTTGGACTAAGAGCATGTTGCTCAAGGCGACCACCTTAGCAATCTTCTCGGAAGATTTACCTAGCTGCTTCACTCTTGACGTCGTTTCCCCAATGGTATCTCGCAATTCCAGGATACTATCCTGAGTTAGGTTAATAGCAGTGGTGCTAGCTTCAACAGTGGTTGTAACTCCATCCACTACTCTCGCCGCCTGATCAGCATTCTCAGCCACTGCTTGAATCGAATCGGTGATTTTCTCCACTGAATCCAGGGTGCGAGTGGTTTCTGAAGCCTGCTTAAGAGCATCTTCTGCTAGTTTACCGACTACCACCTCGTTGTTTTCCAGTAAGGTATTGACTTGAACCGCTGAGTTGTTGACCTGGGTTACGATAGTTTGGAAACTCTCAATAATGATGTTAAAACCATCAGCAACTTTACCAATTTCATCCAAAGTCACCTCAGAGCGCACTGTCAGATCTCCTTGTGCTGCCCCTTGCAAATTTTCAAGCATTACCAGCAGTTGCGTCTGGAGTGCTTCTTTTTCCTGTCTTTGTTGTTGAGAAATTCTTTGGGTCTTTTCGAGGAGATTAGCCTGGTCTAGAGCAAAGCCGAATTGAATCGCCACCTGAGTGAAAACGTTGATCTCCGTTTCCTGCCAAGCTCTTGGCTGTGAACATTGATGGGCAGCTAAAAAGCCAATCAAGTTACCTGCCACCAAAATCGGTGCTACTAAACTGGCTTTAGCTCCACGCAATAGAGAAATTTTTCCAAGCCTCTCTACTTGAGACTGCTGGTGCTGGGTCAACTCACCCTCAAGATTTTCAATGGCTAGAACCTGACGTGACTGGTAGTGATCAAGATCCTCTAGGGCAAAATCCAACTCTTCTTTTTGTGTTTGTGGGGTAACAGACCCATCCAGAGTTACTGAAAGGCCAACCATTGAGCCTTTCTGATTCTGTTCGAGGAGGTAAATGATTGTGCGATCGCATGAGAGCGCTGTTTTAATTCCCAGCACCGTAGCTGCGAAAATCTTTTCCCGTTCTAGGGATTCAAGCATACTAGCGGTAATCTCATTCAACCTTTGGGAAATGTCCACCGTGGCTTGCTGCTGTTCTAGGAGCAGGGCTTGGGTGATGGCATCACCAATTTGTCTAGTTAACTGCTGCATTAACTCACGTTCTGACTTCTGCCAACGGTGGGGTTTTGAGCAATCATTCGCGTACAACAAGCCGAAAAGTTCACCCCCAACGATAATTGGCGCAACCAGGCTGGCTACGACACCAAGGCGTTGAAGGAACTGCCCAGGAGCACCAGTTAGAGTAGCTTGTTGAAGGTTCTCGACACTGACAAGCTTCTCCAACTTAAACTTTGTAATTTCCCCAGTCGTGATTGGTTCGTAAATAGTTTGCCCTAGGGCTTGAACCAAACCAGAATTTACCACCTCCGCTGCAATTATCCCGCTTTTGAAGTCAGGATTAAAGCGATAGATAAACACACGGTCTGTCTTGAGGGCAAGGTGTACCCCATAAACGGAAGTTTGTAGGATATTGTCGAAGTTTAAGGATTGCTGAAGCTGGTTGCTGACTAGCGCTAGTGTCCGCGCCTGTTCAGTTTCTTGTTCTTGCTCCTGTAATCGACCTTTGACCCGTGTCACCAGGTTATTAAAAACTTGAGCCAGTAGCTGCGTCTCGGTAGCACCAAGCAGTTCCGCCTGAACGTTCAGGTTCCCTGCAATCACCGCTTTGGCAGTATTAGCCAACTGACCCAAGGGTTTTGCTAACTGACGGGATAGAGCTCTGACTACCAAGGTAATAATAATGCCCAGTACCACGAACAAACTAGCAAAGCCTATTGCCGCCTTTCTACCCGCTGCTCTGAGTTCACTAAGTTTGATCGAGACGGCCAGAGTCCAATTGCTATCAGGAACTGCAACCAATATATAGTGCCTGGTATTATGATCAAAGGTGGCCAGCTTTAAGTTTGGGAACAGTTCTGAATTAGCTGACTTTATTATCAATCCCTTGTGTTGGACTGTTTTCCCACTTTCAACAGCTTCGAGTAAAATTTTCAGGTTCTGTACAACTGCTTGATCCTTTGCCCCGAGCAGTTTCTGTGGCTGGTCTTTACTCTTCCCTTGGTAGATGGTATCTACAACAGCCACAGTGTCGTCTTGTTTCAGGGCTAGTAGCTGCATATATTGAGAATCCCCAATTTCCAAATCCTTTAGCAGGTTTTTAAATATGGTGCTGAAAACCGAGGCAGGCAAAACTCCTCTAACAACCCCTAGGAATTCATCAGTTGCTGGGTCTGTGATCGCTTTGCTGAACTCAATCACGAACCTATTATCAGTGTCATCAAATTTCGTCTTAATCACCTGCTGACTGGGATAATTTTTTGCCGATTGCCACCAGGCTTCATCCCGTTGAACAAAGTCAGGAGTAGGAGTGTTGTAAGCCACGTTAAACCCATGCTTTTCGGTGAAAGATATCTCGGTAAAGTCATGAATTGCTGTAGTTTTACGTAAGTAATAATTGAGAGTTTGATTCGGCTGGATCAACCGGGTAGCGGAGAAAGACTCTTCAACCTCGTAGTAGGGTAATTTGGCAAGGTTTTTAACTTGAGACACTTTGGCGGCAGTGCTAGCTGCTTCAACTACTAGAGGGCTAGCGGCCAATGTAGCAGGTATTCTTTTTGCTTCCTCCAAAAATATATAGAAAACTCTGCCCGCAACTAGGGTTTCACCCTCTAATAGTTGCTCAGCTTGCTGTTGGGAGCTGCGGGAAATAGCACTGTAGCTGAATAGTCCAGCTAGACCTAGAGGGGTTAAAACCGCTGGGAGAATGGTCTTCAATAATTGAGTGCGCAGATCATTACTTTTCCTTTGTGGTTGGGAATTGTTGGGATCGATGGGTTCACTTGATTGCTGTTGTCCATCTTGGCTTATCCCTTGAGGTGTGACAGGTAATTCCCAGGGAAGTTTTCTTGAAAAAGGCATATGACCGTGACCATTATTCCTAGAAGGATAACTATAGCGCTTCTAAACGAGTTGTGAAAATCAAGAAACCAAAAATTATTGGTAGTGCAGGAATAATGACCCATTGATCGTTCACAAGCTATTTAGAATTGCTAGATTGACTCCGGTTTTTAATCTAACCCTATTTATCTAGGAAGTTATCTCAGTCAATTGACTGAATTTTGTTTCTTAAGAGTTACGCCAAGTTACTGACTATACGCTACTGGTAGTAGTGATGTAGTCATAGCTAACTCTACAGGTATAGTTTTTCGGCAATCTTGTGTATCCTCGTAACTGTTCACAGTAAACACTAAGGCTGGCTAGGGTATGTCTAAAACTTCATCGAAAACTTCATCGAAACTTTATCAAAGTATCCATCAATTGAAATAACTCTTGTCAAGGAAAAAATAAGATCTAGTTTAAATTATTTATTCGGATTATTAAGATTTAATAATTTCCTTAGTTTTGATGGTTAAAAATCTAGTAATATCAACAATTTATCAACAGATAATTAATCTGTTGACTGGTGTATCTATTGCTCTTATCCTAGGGCTTACCGCCTGCGAGAAGAAACAGTCTGCAAACCCATCAGTGATACCCGTTGATACTTCCCATCAACAAGTGTCGGACAATACTGTTCGGGTGGGTGTGCTTACCATTGATAGCGTGGATTCTGTCAAACAACGGTATCAGCCACTCCTAAACTACCTCTCTGGGGTGATTAATCGCCCTTTCTCCTTAGTACCTGTTACCCAAGAAAGTCAATTCATTGAAGTAGCCCAAGGTAATTTGCACTTTACCACCAACAATCCTCTGGCAGCTGTGCAAATCCGTAGGCTCTACGATACGGAGTTTCTACTTACCCACTCTCGACCTCAGGTGGGTACAAAATTTGGTGGTCTGATCATCGTCAGAAGCGATAGCAATATCTACAAGCTGAAGGATCTGCCGGGTAAGAAGGCAGCCTGCGTGGCTTTTCAAACGGCGGCGGCTGGCTGCACTTTCCAAATCTATCATCTGCTTCAAAATGGTATTGACCCATTCCTGGACTTCAGCAGTTTTGTAGAAAACAAATCGCAAGACAAGATTGTGCAAGACGTAGTCAACGGCAACATTGATGTTGGATTTATCCGTACAGGTCAATTAGAAAAGATGCTCAACCAAGGCTTGCTGGAAAACCTGGAACAGCTGAGAATCCTAGAGTCAGCTAAGGACAAATTCTTCTATACTCATACCACCGAGCTCTATCCCGAGTGGCCGATTGCGGCGGTTAAGGGTACTGACCCGCAATTAGTGGCAGTAGTGACCGACGCCCTTCTGAATATCCCGGCAAACCATCCAGCTCTGGCAGCTGCTAAGATAGAGAAATTTTTACCGGCAGAGGATTATGGCTCCCTGGATAAACTGATTGAAACCTTGAGGCTAAAAAGTTGGGATGTTAAGTAATAAGTATATAGGTTTTAGGTTTTGGGTTTTGGGTTTTAGGTTTTAGGTTTTAGGTTTTAGGTTTTAGGTTTTAGGTTTTAGGTTT
>NZ_CEYLVT010000055.1:0-36026 GCF_982860115.1 Moorena sp. | reverse complement strand
CCCCACAACCCACACCCCACACCTGAGGTCAAAGTTAAAAACCTACCCCTGTGAGCCCCTAACCCCTCCCAGGAGGGGAAAAGAGGGAACAGGGAAAAAATCTTGTGTAGCTCACAATTATGAGAAACGCTATAGCTAGATCTAGCTAAGTTTTGGGGAAATGGCTAAGTAGTCGGACATCAATCAACCTGCTCTGTGTAAACAATTATGAAAATTCCGATCCAAAAAACACTGGTATGGCTATTGGGTGGTTTAAGCATCTCAGGGGTAATCGCCCCAGCCTTGGGATTAGATACATCAATCTCAGAAGCTGGTATTAATGTCTATCGGTTACACCAACCTCCCTATAATTTAAGCGGTCGTAAAATTGCCATTGGGCAAGTGGAAATTGGTAGACCTGGATTATTTGGTAAGGATAAGGCCGCTGTCAAGAATCGGACAGTAACTCCTGCGGGAGTATTCTATCGCAACACCCCAGCACAACCGAATACCCATGTTGATGAACATGCAGCTATGGTAGCCGCTGTGATGGTTAGTCGAGACAAAGGGTTGCGGGGAGTAGCACCTGGGGCAAAACTCTACGCTTCAGCAGTTGGCTCCCTGTCTAGGAGTGGACAACCAGAAGAGTGCCTGTCGGCTCAGCATATTGCTCAGCAAAATGGCTCAGATGTGCGGGCAATTAATTTTAGTTTTGGTGAATCCCTACAGCGGGACCCCAGGGAGGAAGCGGTGCTGGATGGCAATGCGCTGTTAACTCTATGTATCGATTGGTCAGCTCGGGTGCATGATGTCTTGTATGTGATTGCTGGCAACCAAGGCAAAGGGGGAATTCCGATTCCCACAGATAATTTTAATGGTATCAATGCAGCATACACAGCCAAGCGTCAGGGAGTTTTTAATAAAGTAGACTTTGCTAACTTGAGTGCTTTACCCGTTGGTATTGGTCGTCGTATGATTCGGCAAGAAATTAATGTTGGTTCCCGCCGCTCCATTAATTTGGTAGCTCCTGGCAACAAGATATCGTTATATGACCTCAAAGGTAAAGTGACTCAGGTCAGTGGTACCAGTTTTGCTGCTCCCCATATCACTGGTGCTGTAGCATTGCTACAGGAATTTGGTGATTCCGCTTTGCGCAAGCTGCGCTCAAGACAAGAAAAACTATTCTTGATGGAGTCCCTCAGGGCGGAAACCCCCAATACCGGGCTGCATCGCTTGTGGATGAATTGGAGTACAGATTCCCGACGCCATGAAGTAATGAAGGCAGTGTTACTTAATTCTGCTGACAAAATCCAAGATCTCGGTGATGGGATGCTACTAGGCATGAGCCGCACGATTCGGGCAAAGGATAATCACCACTGGTTAGAATCTGATGCTTACCAAGACCCCAAAATTCCTCTGGATATGCAGATGGGGACAGGACATCTCAATGGGTTTCGAGCTTACCAGCAATTTAAACTCGGCCAATGGAGTCCCAGCGGCATTGGAGTGCCACCAGTCGGTTGGGATTACCGTACTGTGGAAAAATCATCTTATCAGGACTATGTGTTAACAAAACCCCTAGCAGAAGGAAGTTTTATCTCCTTAACTCTCGCTTGGGACCGTTTGGTAGAGTTAGAGGATGACAATAATAATGATGCTTATGATGTTGGGGAGAGTTTTAGCGATCGCGGTTTGAATAATCTTGACCTCTATTTAATGCCAGTGGGAGAAGAGGACACTACCAAAAGCCTCTGTGCTTCAATAAGTGAAGCGGATGCTGTGGAACATATTTTCTGCCAAGTTCCGGCTCAAGGTCGCTATAAAATTCGGGTTGAGTATCAACAACAGGTTAATCAGCCGTCTCAAGCTTATGCTTTAGCTTGGTGGACAGTTCCAGATGCCCAATGACAAGCAAGATGGAGAAGATAGGGAAAGTTGGAAACTTTCCTGACATCCGGGAAACTCATGAATTTTCTAAAATTTTTACCATCAACATCACAAAAAAAATAATAATAAAATAACTAAAGTAGCAATGGTAGTTGATTCAGAGTCACAAGCAATGGAAGCAGAGTTTTACTACCGAGGAATAGATAAAATTCGTCAAGGAGACTTGAACGAAGCAATTAAGGAATTTGACAAAGCCTTAGAGATTAATCCGAACTTCGCCGAAGCCTACTATAAACGAGCTATGGCTCGCTTTGACTTAGGGGATCAACAAGGTGCGATCGCCGATTATACTAAGGCTTTACAAATCAATTCTGAAAGTATTGAAGTTTATTTCGGGCGGGGTTTGGCTAGATTGGCACTCGGAGATGCCACTGGAGCAATAGAAGATGCCAATCAAATACTTAAAATTAATCCTAACCAGCCTGCTGCTTGTAAGCTTCAGGGTAGTGCCTACCGTAAGTTAGGAGATAATCAGTCTGCGATCGCATCATTTAAACAAGCAGCTCAGCTCTACCTAGAGCAAAAAGATAAATTAAATTGTCGTCGTTGTCTTGACAGTATCAATCAAATTCAACAACAGCAACTATTAGCTTTAGGTCGAGCCCAGACTAACGATTTTTGCAATCAAGCAATCAATAAAGTTAACACAGGTAAGTACCGAGAAGCCTTAGAGGATTTCAACTGGCTCCTTGAGGTTGACCCCAAAAATGCTCAAGCCTATTGCTATCGAGGTATTGTTCACTGCAAACTTCGTAATTACAGCAGAGCCATTCAAGACCTTGGTCAAGCCATGGAACTAAATCCCCAAGATACTCAGGTTTCTTACCATCGAGGGTTAGTACGCATTGAACTGGGGGATTACCGGGGAGCTATTGATGACTTGACCAAGTTACTACAAAGCAATCCGGAAAATCGGGATGTCTTGATTCATCGGGGTAATGCCTATATCCAGATGGGAGACTATCGGCAAGCCATCGAAGATTATTCGCGAGTTATTACTCTTAAACCCAATGATGCTCAATCATATCGTTATCGGGCAACCGCTCGTGAAAAGTTTGAGGATATACGGGGAGCATTTGAAGATTATCAACAAGCGGCAAACCTGTATTTCGATCAACAAGACTGGACTAATTATCGGAAACTGCTAGATAAACTCAAACAGCTACAGCCATTACAACTGACCGAGGGGTCGAGCAATCGAGAATCACAAGCACCATCAAATACCAAACCTAGTAGGGAGTTGCAACAAAGACTACTAAGACTGGTCGGAGGACAATCGGATATCGCAACACGCCTACTTGATTTGGCTAAAGGAAAATTCCCAGGAATGCCAGAAAAGTGGTATTGGGAGAAGGTGATCAAAGATTTAGAACGATAGCGCTAGAGTAATTGAACTATTGATAAGACTAGCAACAAGCAATCATTCAGCTATCAGCTGTTCCAATTGCTTCAATGGCAGCTTCTAATGCGATCGCAATATGAGTCCAATGAGTTCCTCCCTGACAAAACACAATATAAGGCTCTTTGAGGGGACCATCGGCAGAAAATTCTGAGGTACTGCCATCAATAAAAGTCCCCCCAGCCATCACTAACTGACTCTCATAACCAGGCATTGCGGCTGGGACAGGGTCGAGGTAGGAACCTACGGGAGAATGCTGTTGTATCCCTCGACAGAAAGCGATTAATTTTTCCGCTGAACCCAACTCAACGGCTTGAATCACATCCCGACGGGGTACCCCCGGTGGGGGATTGACCGGATAACCAAGTTCTGAAAGAGTATGAGCGATTACATGACTCCCTTTGAGGGCTTCACCAACCATTTGGGGAGCTAGGAATAATCCTTGAAACAGCAATCGATTCTGATCGAAAGTTGCCCCACCTGAACTACCAATCCCTGGAGCAGTCAGACGACAGGTAGCCGCTTCAACTAAGTCAGCTTTTCCAGCCACATAGCCTCCAGCAGTAGCAATCGTTCCCCCAGGATTTTTAATCAAGGAACCCGCCATTAAATCTGCTCCTACTGCTGTCGGTTCTTGCTCTTCTACAAATTCCCCGTAACAGTTATCGACAAAACAGATAGTATCAGGATTTTGTTGTTTGACAAGCTTGACAATTTTTTTTATTTCTGATATAGAAAGACTCTTTCGCCAAGAATACCCACAGGAACGCTGAATGAAAACCAGGCGGGTATTCTCTCCTACCGCTGTTGCCAAGGCTGACCAATCTAAACTTCCGTCACTAGTTAGGGACAACTGGCGGTAACGAATCCCAAATTCTAGTAGGGAACCTTGACCATCACCCCGTAAACCAATCACCTCTTCCAAGGTATCGTAAGGGGCACCGGCAATCGCTAGCATTTCATCACCAGGACGCAATACCCCAAACAGGCAAGATGCGATCGCATGGGTTCCGGACACAAATTGTACGCGCACAGCTGCCGCTTCAGCTCCCATGACATCAGCAAATACCATGTCGAGAGTTTTACGTCCTAAATCATCATGTCCATAGCCTGAAACACTAGCAAAGTGATGCACTCCTACACGATGTGCTCGAAAAGAATTCAGTACCTTTTTGAGATTTTGCTTGACGGCGGTGTCAATACCATAAAAAATCGGAAATAGTGCTTTTTCTGCTGCTTGCAGCCTTTGAGAGCTGTTCATTCCCAAAATTCGCGCCTCGAAATTTTAGATCAAAGAGAGCGGGTTATTACAATTTGTATCCTATTAGACTTACTGCATGACAATTGCTACTTCAGATAATCTTCGTTTAGATTGGGTCGTTATTACCTATATGGCCTTTATTCACCTAGCAGCGCTGTTTGCCTTACTTCCGAGCAACTTTAACTGGACAGCAGTGGGCTTAATGATCTTTTTCCACTGGGTGACAGGGGGCTTGGGGGTAACTCTGGGATGGCATCGCTTAGTGACCCACCGCAGTTTTCAGACACCCAAGTGGTTAGAATACTTCCTAGTTTTCTGTGGTACCATTTCCTGTCAAGGAGGAGTGATCGATTGGGTAGGACTACATCGCATCCATCATTTGCACTCTGACACCCAACCGGATCCTCATGACTCCCATCAAGGGTTTTGGTGGAGTCACATGGCTTGGATGTTGCATAAAATTCCTGCTGATCAGGACATTCCTAAATTCACGAAAGATATTTCTGAAGATCGGGTTTATCAGTTTTTGGACAAGTATTTTGTGCTGATTCAAGTGCTTCTAGGACTGTTGCTGTATGCCCTCGGTGGCTGGCCATTTGTGGTGTGGGGGATTTTTATGCGCCTAGTGCTTGTGTTTCACTGTACCTGGTTTGTCAACAGTGCTACTCACAAATTTGGTTATCGCACCTATGAGTCTAAAGATAGCTCAAAAAACTGTTGGTGGGTAGCCCTACTCACCTATGGTGAAGGCTGGCACAACAATCACCATGCTTATCAGTATTCTGCAAGGCATGGCATTAAATGGTGGGAAATTGACCTGACTTGGATGACGATTCAGTTCCTACAACAGCTGGGTTTAGCCAAAAACGTGAAACTGATTAGTCCTGAACAGACGTAAGTTCCCCCAGGGTGGTACCTTGAGTACTACCCTGCTAGTTGCCGAGCGGATTCAGTTCTCAGGGGTAAGTGGTGAACCCTGCTGACCAGCAGAGCTTACTCCAGTTTCAACAGTGCAAGCACTATGAATCGATCCTGTCTACTCAGGACTTATGACTCTAGCACTGAGGTTTAGGGAGTTTCTCGGAAAATTCAAAAATCTTAAAAATTCTTAGCTTTTGTTTACAACAAACGTAAAGTCTGCCTTTATAATCATATAAGTATTGTTACTAATCTCAAATTGTTCTTATCGAACGTTAACCGATCAACCTTACCAACAACTCCTTAGTGATGCCCCGGATACTGGTCATCGATGACGACCCCGCAATTTCAGAATTAGTCACCATCAATTTGGAGATGGCTGGCTACGATGTTAGTCAAGCAATGGATGGCATCAAGGGTCAGGCTCTAGCTCTGCAACTGCAGCCAGACCTGATTATGCTAGACTTGATGCTACCTAAGGTAGATGGCTTCACCGTCTGCCAACGGTTACGTCGGGATGAACGCACTTCCGATATTCCAGTATTGATGTTGACTGCCCTAGGTCAAACCCAAGATAAGGTAGAAGGCTTTAATGCTGGTGCCGATGATTATCTCACCAAACCCTTTGAACTCGAAGAAATGCTGGCGCGAGTGCGAGCATTACTACGGCGCACAGACCGAATTCCCCAAGCTGCTAAGCATACGGAAATCCTGAACTATGGTCCTTTGACCCTGGTACCAGAAAGGTTTGAGGCGATTTGGTTTGATAAAACCGTGAAACTGACCCATCTGGAGTTTGAACTACTGCACTGTTTACTCCAGCGCCATGGTCAAACGGTTTCTCCCAGCGAAATCCTTAAAGAAGTTTGGGGGTATGACCCTGACGATGATATCGAAACAATTCGAGTGCATATTCGTCACCTGAGAACCAAGCTAGAACCTGATCCCCGCCATCCTAAGTACATCAAAACCGTTTATGGAGCAGGTTATTGCTTAGAGTTACCCAATACAGAAAAGACCCTAGAAGTGAATTCGGCGACTGCCTAGGATGAACTTGGTAATGTCAGAGCTACTACAAATCGAAGTTTTTAACCTAGATGGGAAAGCCCCCGCCCTTAAGCCGGGGGTAAGCTTTCTCACCGTTACTCATTTGGCTACTTCTGATCAAAAATTGATCAACTTCTAGGGAGCCAAGGCATTGCCCCGCAACAAGCTACCAATTGTTTTCGCTGTAATCTTCATTTGGACAAGAGGATTAGCAGGTACAACAGTTTTATAGAGATAGCTATCGAAGGTCAGCCGCTGCACATCCTTGTCAGCGCACATCTCTACAAAAGCTTCTCGGCTAGCATCGGAGTTATAGAAAACTCGTTGTAGAATATCTAGGACTTTGTAAGTCATGCCGTATTTCTTATCCCAGCGCTTCAGGTAAAGCTTGAGGTCACTCTCTGTGGGGATACGGCTACCCCCGTTAGAGGTTTCGACAATGGTTTCAGCACACATCCGAGCTGATTTAGCCGCAAAGTAAATCCCTTCCCCAGAGGATTTAGTGACTGTTCCTGCAGCATCACCTACCAAAGCTACCCGACCAACTACACGTCTAGGTCTGGGATGCTCAGGAATCGGATGGGCTTCCACTTTGATAATTTTCCCACCCACAAGTTTTTTAGCCGCACGGGCACGAATCCCTGCTTGTAGCTTTTTGATCAGGGATTGGTTTACCCTCATAGTGCCGGTTCCAACGGCAACGTGGTCGTATTTAGGGAAGACCCAAGCATAGAAATCAGGAGAGACATCATTGCCCACATACATTTCTGCCAGGTCTTGGTAGTAATTCATCATGTTATCTGGCAGACTGATGCGCTCTTGGAATGCGATCGCATAATTGTAATCCCCAGCATCAATTGCTTTGGCAACCCGGGAATTTGCCCCATCAGCTCCAATCACCACATCTACTTTCAAGGTTTTGTGGATTCCCTTAACACTGCCATCAGAATGGTCAGAATAATAGATGGTATAGGGTTGAGAGTTACTGGTGGGAATATCGAGTTTATAAACGGTGCCATTAATTAAGTTAGCCCCCAACTCAGCCGCACGATTGCGCATGAACCCATCAAGCACCTCGCGACGGCACATCCCAATATATTCGTTTTCCTTTTCTATATGGATATCAACTTCAACATCAGACGGTGAGATCATCTTCATGTTTCTCACTTGCCGGTCAATAATTTCTGGTGGCAGGTCAAACTCACTCACCATACATAGTGGAATCGCACCACCACAGGGCTTAGCATTGTCCAGCTTACGCTCAAACAAATAGGTTTCGATTCCTGCTTTAGCTAACGTCTCGGCAGCAGAAGAGCCTGCTGGTCCCGAACCAACTACTGCAACCCTTAGTGCTGGCATGTTTTCTCCCATGGTTTTTTAAGCTACGGAATGCATACTATCATGGACTTTCCTTTGATCTGAAGCTTCCCTAATATTTGGGGTCAAGTTGCAATACACCTTAACAAAAGTTCGTTACATTACTTAACAAGTACGGCTGTGATTGGTCATTTTCATCCTTACCGATCAATTGTTAAGATTAATTATAAATTGTTAATTGTTCTTGTAAATTGTTAGCAATTGTTAAGGTTAACTCTTAATTAGACCGACCTTAGAGCTGTTGGAAAATAAGAGAAAATATCGATAATGTAGGCAACTCGGCAAAGTAATAGCAATTCTTAAAAGTAGGACTACAGATGCAGATGCTCCGAGACTCGCGTTTTGGAACTACTGAATTTAGCGTTCTAGTTTCTTCCGTGCCTGCTAGCGAGTTCATATAATTTATGTTAATAAATCATTCTTTTCAAGAAGGTTATACTCATTAATCTCATGAACCCAAAACGGCTGCTAATTATCTGTTAATAGTTATTAGGATTCTTTATTAATTATATTTTGAAAAACATGAGATGCACCCATCAGCAACCAAGATGCGCTGCTCTACATGGATTTGGATTTTACCATAGCTGAACAAAATCCCATCAGGGTGCATAATACCCCATAAGACCAGTATTAAAGCAGCCTTAAAACCCCCTACCCCCTTTTAAAATTACCAATTCGTCGAGTATGCTATGGCTATAGCCTTTTGCCAGGAAAGTAGCTTGGCGGCCAGACAAGCGGTTGATGAGGTCTACTTTCTGATATCTTCTTTCAGAAGTAGTGCAAAAGCCTAAAAAGTACGGCTGGCTATCGCCTTTTGGCTCTTAGCTCAGAGATTACCTCTGGGATGATGTATGTCAGTCGCTCAAATTATTACCTGAAACCAGTATTTTTCGACCAGATTTTTATAAATTAATCCAAGACTACCAACCAGCTAATGCCAACAAAATTTGGTCATTACTGACTTTTAACCTATGGTATAAATAATTTATTTCATGAATACATCTGTCTCAGTAGTTATCACCACCTTTAATAAAGCCCAGTACCTCGAACAATCAGTAAAGAGTGTACTAGCGCAAACATTTTCCCAGATTGAATGCATTATTGTCGATGATGGCTCTACTGATAATACCCGCCAAGTTGCTGATCAGTTAGTCCACTCCTACCCACAGATACAGTACTTTTATAAAGACAATGGAGGCGTCTCGTCTGCTCGTAATTTTGGCGCTGATAAAGCCACTGGAGAATGGATTCAATTCTTAGATGCTGATGATTGGATTCATGAAGATAAGATCAGATTCCAATTGAGCTGTTTAGAGGTAACTGGTGATAATATAGTATTTTACTCTGACTACGAACGGGTCTATGTTGATCAAAACGAAAACATTATTGAAACCAAGCCTCATGTTGTTGGTGCTCTCACCAAAGAACAGCTAATCGAACGACTGCTAATTTGTCCAGATTTTCTGGCAGACTCTCCTTTTCCATTGTTACAGCAATCGATGCTGTTCAAGAAAAAACTTTTAGAGCAGAGAAATTTTGATACTCACCTGAAAGCCTGTGAGGATCGAGAATGGGTATTGGAACTTCTGCAACGGAACGTCAGATTTGTCCATACTCCAATCATCGGAGCCTATTATAGAAAACACCGCTTCAATCTCACCGATAATAGCTCACTGATGCGGGAGTCTTACATTAAGTATTTTGAAATTGTCTTGACAAATCACCAAAAATTAGTTAAATTATGCCAGAAAAGTATTAAATACTTGATAGAAAAAAGTTTTGAGGAAAAAGACCAGGAAAGTTTTACCAGACTGGCTAACTTAGTGGAATTACCAGTGTATCTGCTCAATGGCAAAATTAAAGCTAATAATCGTTGGTTCTTAAATTTACTCTATTGGTTCCGAACGATGATACCAAACTTTTTACTATACGAAAGATACCGAGGTCCCCGTTCTCGTAAACTTTTATCCATCATTAGCCGTCGGTCTTAGCATAAACTGGGATAAACCTCCCGTTCCGTAGGATCAGGCTCAGGATAAATTCTAGACAGTATCCTGATTAAATTCCTGATTAAATTCCTCCTGTCAACAGCAGCAACACTGTTTGAAATAGTCCCACCATCACCCCTAAAATACCCCCTAAATTCACAATAGCTTGTAATTCACTTTTTACTAAAGTCTGAATTGTGATTTCCATATCTTTTGGAGAAGTAGCGTTTACCCGTTCAACAATCACCTCATCAATAGATAAAATCGGAATCACTTCAGTCATAATTTTTTCCAAATCCTCCTCTAGGTAGCGCTCTATAACCAAAGCAAGTTCCTTGCTAATCATTGTCAACGATGTAGTCATAATTGCTGACTCTCGGAGCCGATTAACAATTAACACAGACACTTTTTCCCAGTCAATAGATTCATTTAATCCTTGTATAAATCCAGCACCCCCCTCTTGAATATAAGCACGCACCGAATCCCGCATCGTTTTCCGTAGTTGTCTCACTGTTGACAAAGGCAGATTTTGCAATGAAACATTTTGCAACCATTCCCGCAAGCGATCGCGAGTTCCTAGAGCCACAATTAACTCTTCGATGCGAGCATTAGTCGCTTCTTTTTCGTCAAGGCAAAAGCTTCGCAGGCGGATCAAAGCATTGCGCAGACCAAATAAATTTGCCACTACCCAGTATGTCCCACTGGACTTTTCCCGAAAGTCTTCATCAATGATTTGAATGTTGCGGTCAGTTAGGAAATCAATAACTGCCTGTCGCAAAATATCTGGGGGGAGTACTACTTTTAAGATCCACTCAGAAAGCTTCCGAGCTTGTTCTTGATCCAGTCGAAACTCCAATAAAATCTGGTCAAAAATATGGTTAAGTTGGGCTTCTAGGAAATCCTTACGACGAGCTAAGACTTTTAGCATACGTGGCAACGATTCCCCTATCAAGTCTCGGAGAATCCCAGCAAGAATATGAGCTGTTTTCTGTTGCTTATCCGACCGGACTTGATCTAGCGCTAAGTTTAATAGCCACAATATCGCTGCTTCCACACGTTCAGTATGCAGCAGACGCTTTGCCAAACGCTGTAACTCTGTTGGCGTCAGCAGAGAACCCATAATAGTGTCAGCCACTCGCTTAGCCAGCCGTTCCTGGTTGCGGGGAATTAAACCTGGTGTAAAAGGTAGCTGACGCTTACCGATGTAAATTGGTCTGTAGGGACGGAACAACATTTTGATGGCTAAATCATTGGTGAAATAGCCAATAATTCCCCCAGCTATAGGAGGAACAAACAACAAGAACAAGTTAAACAGATCCAAAACAAAAATCGAGTTGTGTAGAACTTGAAAAGCAGGTAATCGGCAAGTTTGAAGTATGATGGATAAAGTCAGAAGTGTACACTAGTGATAGCATTTATGAAATAGGTGAGGTACCCCGCCCTTTGGGGAATAGGAAATAGAAAATAGGGAATAGGAACCCACCCCTAACCCCTCCCAGGAGGGGAAGGGAATAGGGAATAGGGAATAGGGAATAGGAACCCACCCCTAACCCCTCCCAGGAGGGGAAGGGAATAGGAAATAGGGAATAGGGAATAGGGAAAAAAACCTATGTACATCATTACTATGATAACCGCTATATATGGCTGCGGTTATTTAACAATTAGTAGGCTTGAGCATTAATTCAAAGATGCACCATCCCTCACCTTTATCCTTGCTGCCTTTACACTTGCTATCTTCATCTTTTATACTTCAAGAATTGATTTCATGCCCAATCTCTATTGTAGGCTTTTTCCAAAAGTGACATCCTGCCACACTAAACCCTAACGGGATATAATACACATTGCCGTTGATGGCACTGTTCGTTTTCTTTTTGTTTAAACCATGACTGAAGTACCACCAGACTCTCCTGAAAGTCACCCTCAAACCAATTCAGAACAGATAAATGCTGAAGATTTATTAAACTTACTGCGGCGCAAAAAACGCAACTGGGTGGAGTGGGGTAAAGCCTGTCAGCAGCTACAGAAAGCTGGCTACAGTTCTCAGGTAATTTTTGAAGAAACTGGGTTTGAGCCAATTCAACAGAATCAAGTGATGGTGGCATCTCAGGTTTATACAAGTTTGATTACAGTCGGGGTGTCCGAGGCAGTGCGATCGCGTTTTGAGAGTACTGGTAGCGATTCCCTGTACGAGTTGCGGATTCTCACCCAAGAGGAACGAGCTGCTGCTGCTGAATTTCTCGTTGCTAGAAACTTGAACTCCGAAGGAGCCCATGAAGTTGCCAAAGCACTCAAGACCTTTTCCCGCAGAAGCCGTCCACCGGAGGGATTCACCAATCATCCTGGAGATGCTGTTGCCTATCAGTATTGGAAACTTGCCAAACAACACAATGATTTGCAAGAACGTTCTCGTTTGATTGCCCGAGGCTTAATGTTTGCTCATACTCAACAAGCTCGGCAACAAATCGAAGAATTACTCACAGGAGCGTTTGGTAGCACTCAGCGTCCAGCTCCCAGATTACCTATATACCGCCTCGAAGCTGAAGAAGATTTACCCCGCTTGCTTCCCGTAGTAGGATCCTTACCCCTGACAATAGCTGATCTCAACCAGGTTCCTAAAACTGACTATACCGGTGCTTTCAATATAGTTAAAGGGCTTCGAGAGCAGACCTTCGTGGCAGTACCCGGCTGGCAGGTAGTTTTGAAGGCACAAGATCCAGTGGTGATTTTGTGTAACAGTAATCAGCTGCCTATTCAACAGAATAACAAACCTGAAGAGATTTTGCTTATTATTGACCGCTCACAGCAGCAGTGGGATGGGGACAGCTACTTTTTGGTTGAAGAATCAGGACAGTTAGAGATTAAGTGGTTTCCAGATTCTCCTGATGTTAGTTTTTTGGGACGCCTCATCCTAGTATTACGACCGAAAAAAATTCTGGATGAAGCCTTGAGTCAAGATGTCTGGCAAATTGATGAGTAATTAGTCATTAGTTATTAAGTTAGTTAATTGCTTTTTTATTGACTGTTAAAAATTACCATCAACAAAACCCTTTTCATCAAAAGGCTCAGGTAGTTCGATTAGCCAGCACTGCATAGAATGGATCGCCTCCAGTGATCCCAAGCTGTAGGAGAAAAGTAGGAAGCGGGGAGGGTCGAGCAACAACCTCAGGCGAACTAAATCCAGGAATAGACTCGTAATAGGTTTTCACTAACTCCACTCGACTTTGCTCAGTCCCATCTCGCCAGGACTGAATCGCCTTTTGAAAAAACATTCGGTTAGAAAAGCTAATAATTGCCATTCCCCCTGGTTTTAAGACGCGATGAATCTCAGCAAAAACTTTTTCCGGGTACTGAAGATACTGAACTGAAACAGCAATCAGTACAGCATCAAAGTCTTGGTCAGGCAATGGCAATTGCTGGTTTTGATTCAAGTCTTGGATAAAGTAGTGATTAAGTCTAGGATTTTTGACCAATTCTTCCAGATTCATGCCATGCCCCTCAACATAAGCAAACTCAATGTCTTCTGGTAAGTGAGAAACCCAACTGCTCATAAGATCGAGGATGCGGGTGTTGGGTTGTAGTCGCTCCCGGTAGAGGTTTACCAGCTGATCGATAAAGCCCTCATCGACATGAGTCACAAACCGTGGAAATGAATAGAACAGAGCATCATCGCTCTCATCCAATTTACTGCGTTGAAGGCGCTGGTAGATCATTGTATGAGCTAATATCTATCTTGTTAAGAATATTATAAAGATTTATGAAGTTTATGGTAAGTATTTCTGAGTTTGGGTTATTGCAAGGAATATTTTGAACCGCTTAGACAGGGTTCTACAAAAAAAATAGGGAAGAGCATTAATATCTCTTCCCCATCGTTGATTTTGGTTTTGATTTTGGTTGTCTTGGTTTCGGTTTTGGAGTGCTTTCCGACTTTCCTTAAGCTTCCGCCGCAGCATCTGAGTCTGTTTTTTCAGTTGTTTGCGCCGTGCAGAGCCTCCTTTTCCTTTCCAGTTACGTCCTTGGCGGCGGGGCGATTCCCACCGTTTTAGTCGTTGTGCCATTAATCTTGCCCCTTAGTTACAGTGGGCGGGGAGAGACTCGAACTCTCATGACCATAAGGCCGCCACATTTTGAGTGTGGTGCGTCTACCAATTTCGCCACCCGCCCGTTTGGGCATCTCCATTATTATAACTAATTAGCTGCTGATTTAACAAGGACTGATAAGATTGAGAACTTGCCCAACGGTCAATTTCTCGCGCCCGTAGTACAGGTAAGGGATGGCTCAGTTGAGAGATCTGCATTTGTTGGAGTACTTGACCCAGCTCAGTATCACCAGCGCTATCGTAAGCCCTAGCTTGAGCGATAAACGCATCTAGGTTCAGTTGTGGTGCCAGAGTTGGGGAACCACCAGCCAGTTTCATCAATACAGACATGACCACTCTCGGATTTTGAGTAGCCAGTAAAGCAGCGCGATCGCAACTAAATTCCGCACATCGTAGCCACTCTAACATCTTCTCCTGTATGCTTTGAGCAATGAGCATCCCCCAATTCGGAATTAAACTAGCCGCTAATACCATGATATTGAGCGGTGTCAGGTACACCCCATGTTCACATTTGAGATGACCCAGTTCATGGGCAATAACCGCCTGAATTTCCTCTGGTGTCAGCAGATCAATTAAAGAGGTGTGCAAGACAATGAAAGGCTGCTTACCCCGCATAGCGAAGGTATAGGCATTGGGAGCAGGATTTTGCTGCACATAAAGTTGAGGCGGCTCTAAATCTAAAGTTGTGCAGGCATCTTCGAGTAGTTTATGAAGATGGGGCAGTTGATTTTCTCCCACCAAGACACTAGCAGCAATATTGTTCAGGTAAAAAAACTGTTCCGCCACAGGACCTAGTAAATTTCGCACCACCAAGTCTATCCCTGGCAACTGTTTCAGGGCTGTGGTTGCTTCCAAATCTAGGGGATGACGGAAATGATCTGCCTTCAGACCAAATAGTGATGTTTTAGTCATTAGCTGAAAATAATATGTTAGTCGTTAGTCATTAGTCATTACTTATTAGTCTAGGACTTCCCCAAAATCTCTGGCTCAACCCTAATCTATTGTAGGGTTACAAGCCTTGCAGCCTAACTAGTTATAGCGCTAACTATATATAGCTAATTCTATAGCGCCACTGCCTAATTCTTCTTATCCTTGGTTGTAGTCTTGAATTGACAGACTTTAAACTAACAATCCCCTAAACACTAAACGACTTACCACAGCCACAGCTTTGATTGGCATTGGGGTTGGTGAATTGGAAGCCACCACCAATCATAGCATCGCTGTAATCCAGTACCAGACCGTAGAGATAAAGCAGACTTTTTGGATCACAGATTATTTTGAAGCCATCGTAGTCAAAGATTTCATCATTCTCCCGAATGTTACTAGGTTCTTCAAAATCCATCATGTAAGACAGTCCTGAACAGCCTCCCTGGCGAACACCAACTCGCAGGTAAAGGTCTTTTCCTTGACTTTGTTGCAGGGCTAAAACATGCTTTAGGGCTTTATCTGTCAGTTTAATACCTTTTTGCTGTGACTCAGTTGCTTGTGCCATTGCTTACTTTTGACTCCTAATTTTGGTTTGGTGTTAAGTTATTGTGCATCGTCAAGAAAGATAATTATCAGGCTGTAACCCAAGATTTAGCTTAGAGTGTCTCATAAAACTAGATCCTTGACAGCTTATAGCCGAATCAGCTCTGCCAGTTCACAGTTTTGCTGTTTATCGATAATTATCTAATTGTCGTTAAATGGAAATTATTGGGGGTTTGAATCTTTATTGTAACGAGTCTTTAGACTACTAGGCATTAATCATTCTACGTTATGGTTTATCGTTCCACCGTGACTCAGATACTGGCTAATCTCTTGTTCACTAACTCGGTAACCACAGTTAATGATCATCTTCTGTACTTGTTGGCTGCACTGGACTCCTTGCTCAGATATACCCAGACAGTTATAAACTGTTCTCAGTTGAGAGAATTCAAGCTTTTCATGGAACAAGCTCTCCCCCTGACCAGGATGGGAGATTTCTTGCCAAAGTCTTAAGGCTTGTAAGTGATAGGCTAAGGCATGGGGGTAATTTCCCAAGTGGTAGTGAACCGCTCCGATATAATCTAAGCTTCTGGTGTTACCATGAAGTGATTTACTCAGTTCCTGACCAATCTCCAAAGCTTGATGATAGAAATCCAATGCCCGTAGTTCCTCACCTAGTCGGAAGTAAACTGTGCCAATCCTCTCAAGAGTAGTTAGCTTGCGACTAGAGTAACGAGAGGATGTTTTTTTTTCGTGAATGGTTAGGGCTTGCTCCAAGACAGCAAGAGCTTGACGGTATCTTCCAAGCTGGGTATAAGCTTCCCCTATATTTGCCAGTGCTCTGCCTTCGCCCTCAAGTGAATTGCCTGAGTTTTGAAAAATCTTCATGGCTTGGCGAAAGCATCTCAGAGCCAGCACTGGTTGATGCCAGCTATTGTGAATTTCCCCTAGGTGATTCAGGATTTTAGCAATTTCTGAGTGATCTTGAGTTTTTTGGAAAATCCTCAATGCTTTTAGATAAACCTTAAATGCCTTATCATCCTGGTTAGTCTGGGAATAAGCCATGCCGAGATGATGAAGAATGACCCCTAAACTCTTGGGTGAACCAACATCATTGGCCATTTGTAAACTTTGCTCGAGACACTTGATTCCCCAGGCATACTCTCCCAAACGGCAATGAACTAACCCAATGCGTTTGAGAGTATCCACTTGACCAGCCAAATCTTCGTTAGTTTGACAAATTGCTAAGGTGTTTTGCAGTGTTTTTAGTATATTTTGTAACTGACTTTGGCGATACTTACGAGCTGGAGGCTGGAAAGGGTCATCTCCTGGAGTCTTGTTTTGGTGTTGCTTGACTTCCGTTTCAACTAGATTCTGAACCAGATGTGCCATAGTAATATTGCTCCCTGATGTAGATGGGGGAGGGATGATGGAGCCAAAAAAAACTTGAGTAGCCCATCTCCCTTGCTCATTTTCAGCAGTTATGTCTCTGTTCTACCTCGGTTACCAGAGATAAGATTACTCACAACTTGCTGTATATTCCTAAATATATTTTTCAGTAAGTTAAGGAAATTATTAAGCTATTTATAAAAATTAACATCAGTAGCCTATGCACACTAATTTGGAAAGACCTAGTTGCCATCTTACATACTAGCTTCTTTCCCCATCTGATCGTCAGCCCATTGCCATAGATATGCTATTGTCGAAGCGAACTCACTATCAAAATCTGTCCGGAGAACCGTCACACCTAGTCGAATAAGGAAGTAGTAGATGCACCCTGATCACCGCCCCCAGCTTTTACAGGTTGGGGGTTTCCTGATTTTTTTACCTATTCCTCTGTGGTTCAGTCTTCTGAGCATTAACCACTTATTTTCCTCGAAGAGTAGTAATTTCTTTAAGCCTCAGGTAAGACAAATAAACTCCCGTACCTGCTCTAGATAAATTGCTGGAGCCTCCAACATCGGAAAGTGAGCTGTATCAGGAATTTCAACATACTTGACGTTTTGACTTAATTGTGATGCTCTACGCCCTAGTGCTGAAGGAATAATTTTGTCGTATTCACCAGAAACTAGCAGGGTTGGCACCTCTAACTGAGCGAACTTATTAGGCATTACCTCAGCCGCATACTTACTAACCGCAGTCAGCATTGTTCCCAAAGCTGCCTCATAATCAGCCATTAGGTAATCTGCCAAAAAAACCCGGCTCACTGCCCTAGGTAGGGGATGGTGCAAAAATCGCATCATGAACACGGTACCGGCCAAGGGAATATTTAACAACCAACCGGGGCGGAACTTAACTACTAACTCACCAACTTTGTGAAAAGCGGTGAAGGATTTCTCGTCATAATCAAAAATACCGCTATTATTCAAAATTGCCTGCTCAACACGCCCAGGATAACGATTGAGAAACATCGTAGCAGCAGATGCCCCTAGGGAGTGAGCATTGATATAGATACGATCAAGTCCCAGGGTATCTAACAACACCACTAAATCTTCAGCATAGTCCTCCATCTCATAGGTCAATTTTGTCCCCTGTTGGGGTAATTTTGACCGACCAAACCCCCTTAGGTCATATAGGAGGCAGTCAAAGGTATTGGATAGAGCTTTAGCGGTACTTTCCCAGTAGCGAGAGGAGCCACACCAGCCATGGATAAAGACCATCACAGGTTTATTTCCACAAGGTGTTGACTTCTTTACCCATTCATAGTAGTGTTCTACACCCCGAATTTGAATGTAAGGCATTTTTCGACCTTTGTCCTTTGTTAATTGAAAATCAACAATCAACAATCAACAATTAACAATTAACAATTAACAACCAATAAATTTGATTTTGACCAATGACAAATTACTACTATGCTGATTCCGGCTTTGGCAATGAAGAAGGATGAACCAATAGTTCAGCAGTTGAGCGCTTCTCTACCATTTCCCTAGTGATGGTACAGCGAGTGACATCCTTACGAGAAGGCAACTCGTACATCACTTCCAGCATCAATTCTTCCACAATGCCCCTTAACGCCCTAGCACCAGTTTTACGACGGTAAGCTTCCTGAGCCAACGCTCGAATTGCATCTGGCATAAACTCCAAGTTAACATTGTCCATCTTCAGCAGCTTCATATACTGTTTGACCAGTGCATTCTTGGGTTCTGTCAAAATTGCCATCAGGGCTTCCTCATCCAGAGGTTCAATGACGGCTACCATTGGTATCCGACCAATGAACTCAGGAATCATGCCGAATTTCACCAAGTCATCTGGCTGCAAGTGTCGCAGAATATCTGCTGTGCGCTTTTCCTTCGACTGATTCTCTCCAGGCTGAATAAATCCCATGGAACGCTTGCCTAGGCGTTGCTCAACCACTTTATCCAAACCAACAAACGCACCACCGCAAATAAACAGAATATTGCTGGTGTCAATCTGAATACAGTCTTGATAAGGATGTTTGCGTCCACCTTGAGGGGGCACATTAGCAATGGTTCCTTCTAGCATTTTCAGTAATGCTTGCTGGACTCCTTCCCCAGAAACATCCCTGGTAATGGAGGGATTTTCACTCTTGCGGGCTACCTTATCGATTTCATCGATATAGATAATCCCCCGCTGGGCTTCCTCTACATCCAGATCTGCCACTTGCAATAGCCGCAGTAAGATGTTTTCTACATCTTCCCCAACATAACCAGCTTCTGTAAGGGTTGTGGCATCTGCCACAGCAAAAGGCACATCTAATATTTTGGCTAAGGTTTGGGCGAGTAATGTTTTACCACAACCAGTAGGACCAATTAGAAGAATGTTGGACTTTTGTAGCTCTATGCCATCATCCATTATTCCCTGACCCTGACCCTGAGCTTTAGATTGGAGCAAGCTTAGGCGCTTATAGTGGTTGTACACAGCCACTGACAGAACTTTTTTGGCTTCCTCTTGACCAATCACATGGTCATCTAGATACCGTTTAATTTCCCTGGGTTTGGGAATCTGATTCATTGAAATGCGGTTAGCACGGGGACGACGTTTCTTGGCAGGTTCTGGTCGAGGAGCAGGCTGGGGAGCAGGCGCACCGGAATCGAGTAACTCCTCATCTAAAATTTCATTACATAAATCAACACACTCATCACAAATATAGACTCCGGGGCCAGCAATTAATTTGCGTACTTGCTCTTGAGACTTACCGCAGAAGGAACATTTTAGATGGGAGTCGTATTTAGACATAAGAAGCCTCTTTCTAAATAGAAGCGACAGCTGCTTCCTGGTTAGGAAGATTCTGCCGGGAGATCACCTGGTCAATTAAACCATAGTCTTTAGCTTCCGCCGCTGACATGAAAAAGTCGCGTTCGGTATCTTCGGCAATTTGAGCCACCGGTTTACCGGTGTGATTAGCCAGTAATTCGTTAAGGGTTTGCTTGTGGTATAGAATTTCCTTAGCTTGAATTTCTATATCCACCGCTTGTCCCTGAGCACCGCCAAGGGGCTGGTGAATCATAATCCTAGAATTGGGCAATGCCATCCGTTTACCAGCAGCTCCGCCTGCTAGGAGAAATGCGCCCATACTAGCAGCTAAGCCATAGCATATGGTTACCACATCTGGGCGCACTTGCTGCATCGTATCATATATTGCCATCCCTGCAGTTACCGAGCCACCTGGGGAGTTGATATACAATTGGATATCCTTTTCCTCGTCTTCAGCTTCTAGGTATAACAGCTGGGCAACAATTGAGTCAGCTACCACATCATCGACCTGGGTTCCCAAAAACACAATGCGTTCTCGCAGCAGCCGCGAATAAATGTCAAATGCTCGTTCTCCCATTCCAGACTGCTCTACCACCATTGGTACAACACTACTGGAGGTAATTTGGTATTTGTCTAGAGAACTTAAGCTAGTGATTGAGGAATGAGGGGACACAGATTGCAGCATAGAATACAATTCGCCAAGACCTCTCGATTTATTAATAAAGGTGCTATCTAACAAGGGCACGAATAGCCATAAAGTCAAAGTCTCTATAGAAACTATTATGCCTTAACTGTTTGCTTGTTGGTGCAAAAGTTGACGGTTAGAGAGTTGAGGCTGATCTATAAGCCTAAGCTGTTGAGCATCTAGTGTTGAACAGCGATCTAAGCTGAGCCTTGGGTTTCAGCCTCAGAATTCTAAAAGTTAAATCCGCAACAGCTTAGCCACTCGCTACCGCCTCCCTTGGGCAAATTACCAACAAGGCCAACTCTAGGATTTACTCAGAAACTGGTTCAGCTGGTACTTCAATAGTCTGGGAAGCCGCATCGGTTGTTTCTAGTTCGGTTACTGTAACGGCCGTGTCTTCTGCTTCAGTTTCTTCTTCCGTGATGGTTCCTTTGGGAAGCAGCTCTATAGTACCGTTATCTTCTAACCATTTAATGGCTTTGAGTTTGAGCAAATCCGACTCGACAAATTCCCGCAGCCGATCCGGATCTACCTCTTGACCAGCCAACTCCTTCATCAATTCTTGACTTTTCGCTTCTATTTCCGACTCTTCAAGGGTTAAGGATTCACGTTTAGCTACTTCCTTAAGAGCTAGGGATTGTCGGAGGCTTTGGATGGCATCAGGACGTGATCGCTCTCGCAGCTGTGGTAGATTCTCTTCAGTAAACAGCCTTTTAACATCCATGCCCAACTGTTGCATCTGGATTGCTGTTTGGGTCAAAATTGTTTGGAGTTCCTGATCAATTAGCGTTTCAGGCAAGTCAACTTCAACCTTTTCCAGCAGAGCGTTGATTAAAGCCTCCTCCTTGCTGGCTTGCATTTCTTGATCAGCTTTTTCCTGAAACTCCTGCTGCAAATATTCCCGTAACTCTGCCAAGGTTTCCTTATCACTAACTTCTTGAGCGAAGTCGTCATCTAACTCTGGCAGCTCTTTTTCCTTGATTTCTTTGAGGGTGATGGTAAATACCGATGACTTGCCAGCTAAATCTTCTAGGGGGTAATCTTCAGGAAACGTCACTGGTACTTCTTTATTCTGATCAGGATTCATACCAACGATCCCTTGAAGAATGTCCTCTAGGAACTTGCCTTCCCCAAGTTCAATTTCAAAATCCTTAGCCTCACCGTTAGGTATTACTGAGCCTTCATCCTCTTCGCTATCACCAGTAAATCGACCGACATAATCCACCACGACCACATCTCCCATCTGGGCTGGGCGTGATTCCACTGGTACTAGGGTAGCCTGCTCAACACGCCGTTCTTCGAGAAAATTATCGACGGCATCCGGTTCAACCTTAGTTTCCTCAGCTTTCACACTTAAGCCATTGTATTCCCCTAAATTGACCACTGGTGGTACATCCACCGATGCTGAGAAGGTTAGGGGTTCTCCTGGTTTGAACTGGCTGAGCAAATCTTCTAAAGTAGAGGTTAAATTATAGTTCCCTAGTGCCTCAATTTGGGCTTGTTCAATCGCCTGCTTTAGACTACTGTCGAGCAACTCTTCGATAGCAGCAGCTTTTACCTGTTGGGCACCAAGACGTTGTAGCAAAACCTGACGGGGTACCTTCCCTTGGCGAAACCCAGGAATTTTGACTGTGCGGGAAAGGTTCTGTAAAACCTTTTCATAGGCTTGTTTGGTCGTTTCAGCCGGAATTTCAATTTCTAGACCAACCTGGCTAGCGGGAAGTTTTTCCTGAGTTACTTTCATTGACGCTTGGGTGTGAAGAGTTAATTGTTTAATGAGTTGGGACAGTTGATAGTCAACCTGGATGAATCAAAGATTCGACCTGGGGACTCCTATATTACTTTAGGTGTTGCCTGCTTCGACCAACAAAATTCACCAAAAAGATTTACATTGTTTCAGCCAAAGTATTTATCCACATGCACTAGTTGCCCTAGCCGACGCGCCATCAAGGGGTTTGGCAACAAAGTCCCTAGCCACGAATTTCTCAAAGGGTTTGAGTCAAAACGCCGATATCCAAAGGAGTAGAGGTGAAAATTAACCGTTATCGAGTATCGATACACATGGACAACCTCTACCTCGGATGGAACTAGACGGGAGAATCCACAGCAATTATGGTATGCTGATCCTAACAACCAGTTAAGCGTCAAGCACATCTACCAGTTCCTTTACGGCAGTAGACTGAACTATCTATAGGTGGTTACTACAGCCTTTAAGCCAGCTTTTAGTCGATCAGAGCTTTTTAAGTGTACCTAAAACGCCAGTCGATGACTCTTGCCCGGGCTCAATAGGGCAGTGTGAGCGATTACACTCGTGCTAATTAGCTGATTATTTATGTGGTAATTCCAGGCATTTTATTAAGACACCAAGGGGCGATAGCAAACAGGATAAGGGTAATAATCAATAAGGAGGCATTATTATCAACAATATTGATATAAAAGTGCAATAGTACTGATAATCAAGGCTTATTTTGGTCATAATCCTTGGGACATATCACATTTTGGCTCAATTTTTATTATTGCGCTTACCCTGCTATACAGAACCATTATCAGAGGTTAAATACCTAGTAAGGGAAAAAAATTTAGATACTCTTAAAGAATGTACTGAATTAAATTATCAAAATACTAACTATGTTGAATTGAATGAGTGGAGGAAAGTCATTTGTCTAGTCAAGTTCGCGTTGCCATATTAGGCGCAACTGGTGCTGTAGGTGAAGAACTACGGTTACTCTTGCAAAGCCGAAACTTCCCACTGGCTGACCTTAAGCTGTTAGCCTCACCCCGCTCTGCTGGTCGTGTCATCCTCTTTCAGGGAGAAAAGTTACCAGTGGAAGCGGTGGGAGAGCACTCCTTTGATCAGGTAGATTTGGTCTTAGCATCAGCTGGGGGGGCAACGTCGAAAGCTTGGGCGGATATTGCTGTAAAAAGTGGTGCAGTGGTAATTGATAACTCCAGTGCCTTTCGGATGGATCCACAAGTGCCTCTAGTGATTCCGGAAATAAATCCAGAGGCAGCAGCAAATCATCAAGGAATTATTGCAAATCCCAATTGCACTACGATTTTAATGGGTATGGCAGTATGGCCATTACATCAGGTACAGCCAGTAAAACGCATAGTGGTAGCTACTTATCAATCTGCTAGTGGTGCTGGAATGAAAGCAATGGAAGAATTAAAATTACAGACTCAGGCAATTTTGAAAGGAGAAACGCCACCAACAGAAAGCTTTCCTTATCCTCTGGCATTTAACTTGTTCCCCCACAACTCCCCCTTAAATGAGCAGGGGTACTGCCAGGAAGAAATGAAGATGGTCAATGAAACCCGCAAAATATTTAATGCTCCACAGTTAAAAATTAGTGCTACCTGTGTACGGGTTCCCGTACTGCGTGCTCACTCAGAAGCAGTTAACCTAGAATTCGACCAACCCATGCCAGTGGCTCAGGCAAGAGAAATATTAGCCACTGCCCCTGGAGTAAAACTAGTAGAAGATTGGCAGGCGAACTACTTCCCTATGCCTATTGATGCGTCCGGTAATGACGAAGTACTAGTGGGTAGGATTCGACAAGACCTTTCTCACCCTTGTGGTCTAGAAATTTGGTTGAGTGGAGACCAGATTCGTAAGGGTGCTGCCTTGAATGCAGTGCAAATTGCTGAGTTATTGGTAGCAAAAAATTGCCTAAAGACCTTAGTCCCAAGTCCTTAGTCCTTTTTAGGCAGCAAAAAATATTCTGGCACAGAAGCTAGACCAAAGAGCAATGACTAATGAATAATGGCTAATGACCAATGACCAATGACCAATAATTAATGAGGAGTTAGAAAAGGGTGGTCGATTTTGGACGTGTGCTAACGGCGATGATTACGCCGTTTAGGGAAGATAGCAGCGTCAATTATGCTGTAGCAGAGCACTTAGCAGCTCATTTGGTTGACAATGGTACAGATACTTTGGTGGTATGTGGCACCACTGGAGAGTCTCCTACCCTTACCTGGGATGAAGAGTACCAACTATTCCAAGTAGTCCAAAAAGCAGTTGCAGGTAAAGCCAAGGTAATTGTTGGAACGGGTTCAAATTCTACAGAAGAAGCGATCGCTGCTACTGAAAAAGCTGCTAAACTAGGGTTAGATGGATCATTACAAGTTGTACCGTATTACAATAAACCGCCACAGTCAGGACTATACCAGCATTTCCAAGCGATCGCAAAATCGAGTCCTGACTTTCCCCTGATGCTCTACAATGTACCGGGTCGCACAGGACAAAATCTCCAACCGGAGACGATTGCTCGTTTAGCCCAAATTCCTAATATCGTAGCTGTCAAAGAGGCTACTAGCGACTTCGAACAGACTAGTCAAATTAGGCGTTTAACCCCACCAGATTTTGCCATCTATTCTGGCGATGACTCCTTTACCCTAGCCACCCTGGCACTAGGAGGATCAGGTGTAGTTAGTGTAGCCAGTCATATGGTTGGTTCCCAAATTCAACAGATGATTAAAGCTTTTGAGGAGGGGAAAACTACCAAGGCTACTCAAATTCACCTCAAGCTTTTTCCCTTATTTAAAGTACTCTTTTGTACTACCAATCCTATCCCCATCAAAACAGCACTAGAACTTCAAGGTTGGCAGGTGGGTAGTTTTCGCTCACCGCTTTGCGAGCTACCCTCTGAATTAAAATCCCGTTTAAAGGAGGTTCTAATTGAACTGGATTTAATTTAAATCAGTACTCATTTTTTTGTACCAATTACCTTTGATCAGATCTATCTTCGCTTTGTAAGGGAGGAAAGATGAATGACTTCTTAGGGAAGACTATGTTATGGATTGGGAGGGATATTAGTTAGCTATTAATAGTTAATTTAAGTTTTGCTTCCTTTATCCCTAATTTTTTCTTATTATTTTCTTTTATATTATTTTCTTTCCTATTATTTTCACGTTTATTTGCTAATAATGATTTTATTATAAAAAGCTCTACATCATTGCTTTATCTGTGTGATGAATATCTATATTTAAAAGGTAATTTGTATCACTTTTTTTAAATTTTTTACTAGCCAGAAAAAAACCGAGGATTCAAATGACTAACCCAACATCTAAACCAGCTTTAAAAATTATTCCTTTGGGGGGACTCCATGAAATTGGCAAGAACACTTGTGTTTTTGAATTCAATGACGAAATCCTGCTCTTAGATGCTGGGATTGGCTTCCCTAATGATGAGATGCATGGAATTAATATCGTCCTCCCCGATATGACCTATTTACGGGAAAATCATCACAAAATCAAGGGCATGATTGTCACTCACGGTCATGAAGACCATATTGGTGGCATTCCCTATCATTTAAAGCAATTTGATATTCCCGTGATTTATGGACCTCGCTTAGCCATGGCATTACTTCAAGGCAAGCTAGAAGAAGCTGGTGTAGCTGACCACACGGAATTGAAACGTGTAATGCCCCGTGAAACGGTACGTATTGGTTCTTCATTCCTTGTAGAATTTATTCGCAACACTCACTCGATTGCTGATAGCTTTACCATTGCCATTCATACGCCAGTGGGTGTGATTATCCATACAGGTGATTTCAAAGTTGACCATACCCCTGTGGATGGAGAATTCTTCGATTTCCAAAGATTAGCGGAACATGGGGAAAAAGGGGTCTTGTGCTTGATGAGTGACTCGACTAACGCTGAAGTTCCTGGACATACTCCATCTGAACGTTCGGTTTATCCCAATCTAGAACGGGCCATTGCCCAAGCACCAGGACGAGTACTAGTGACTACCTTTGCCTCCTCAGTTCACCGGATAAGTATAGTCCTGGATATCGCCCAAAAACAAAACCGAAAGGTGGCAATTGTGGGTCGTTCCATGCTGAATGTGATTGCCCAAGCTCGCACCCTGGGTTACATTAAATGCCCAGATAACTTGTTTGAGCCGTTAAAAGCCGTTAAAAATATAGCGCCAGAAAAAATCCTGATTCTGACAACGGGTTCTCAAGGGGAACCCCTAGCGGCAATGACTCGCATTTCTAAAGGGGAACACCGGGAAATTCAAATCCAAGCAGGGGATACAGTGGTCTTCTCTGCCAACCCCATTCCTGGTAATACGATTGCGGTGGTGAATACCATTGATCGGTTAATGAAGCTGGGAGCCAATGTTGTATATGGTCGTAAGCATGGCATTCATGTTTCTGGTCACGGTGCTCAGGAAGACCATAAACTGATGTTGGCTCTAACACGACCAAAATTCTTTATGCCGGTGCATGGTGAACATCGAATGCTAGTTCAACATGCCAAGATGGCTCATAGTATGGGTATCCCTGTGGAAAATACTGTGATTACCGACAATGGTGATGTAGTAGAGTTATCTGAGGAAAGCATTAGTATTACAGGTAACGTCCCCTCAGGTATTGAACTCGTAGACCGCACTGGTATTGTTCATGACAATGTTATGAAAGAACGTCAGCAGTTGGCGGGAGATGGAGTAGTGACTGTAGCTGCAGCAATCAGTTGGGATGGCAAACTCCTTGCCAAGCCAGAAATTCATCTTCGGGGTGTGGTCTCACCGTTAGAAACATCCCTCCTGCAACAGTTGGTGATCAAAAGAATTGAACGGACATTAAGCGATCGCTGGTCAGATTTTGATAAATCCTTGACAGGCAAACCGACGGAAATTGATTGGGAAGGCTTGCAAAAACAAATTCAAGCTGACCTCCAGCGTTTAGCTCGCCGGGAACTCAGGAGTCGTCCGCTGGTGGTGTTCTTGCTGCAAACCCCAGAGGAACCACCAGTTAAGGTCACAGGTACACGACGTCGGCGCTCTACTGCCAAAGTGGCATCATAAGCAGAAGGGTAAAGGTTCGCCCTTGGCGTCCTTTTTCCATTATTTTCGTCCTTAATTCCCAAAAAGACTGACTTCAACACTCAGAAACAACTAAATGTTGAAGTCAGTCTTTTTTTTATGACATTAGAGCCACTGATGAGTTATTCTAATCAGTGTGATGAGTTATTCTAATCAGTGTGATTACTCAATCCCTATTGCCAAATTGCCAAGATCCGTAATAATCACCAAGCTTGGTCATTATGGATCTTGGCAGGATATCAGTAGATGCAGTTAATTACACAGATAAGCTAGTCTCACAGATAAGCTAGTAAAAACTAAACTGATCTATTGGAATTGATCACAGCTTGTTAGCAGTTGATGCTTAACCCAAAACCCAGTCAACTATGCTTGAAGCGTCCTACTTGAAAAGCTGCCCTTGCCAGCTATCAGCTCTTCTGATGCCCCTGCAGCAAAGGAGATTAAGCTGGAGTACTAAACCAAAAGCTCAGTTTATGTCCCTGGAAAGTATAGAAACCAGTTGCTCCAATTGAGTAGCGTAAATGGGTATTAGCCTTGCCTGCTTTAAACTAACTGCTTTCTATAGGAAGGATTTTTCCTGACTAGCGCCATTTTTGTGTCGATTGACTATATATATTTAATTCGATTTTAAGATCAGCTGCTGATATCCAGCGGCGAAAAGACCCTATTCCAATAGTGATAGGGTCAGGACAAAAAAAGGCGGTATGCCTGTAATGACCACCAAGATCGGCTCTCCTCAGGCAGAGGGGGGGGTGTTATCTTGCTCTGGCAAGATATACATAAAAATGATCCTCTGTCAATCCGGTATGAGAAAGATATCTTGTGTAGTTATATTACAGGCGACTGGATTACCGCCTACTAGTAGTATCACAGGTAAAAAACATGAGTGTATCTGATTATACAATAAGTAAGCTAATCATTACAAGTCGGGTTTGGATTAACCCAGGAACAGATTCCTCCAAGAGTACAATTCCTGCTTTACTCGGCAAGACCAGGAAGACTTTTGATCTGCTGGAGTCATTACGGCAGTGGCTGAACCACATTGAGGTTGATAACCCCAAATTAGCCCACCGTCTCTGCCGACTAATTCCAGCCCAGTGTCCTTTTGAACGGCAGATTAAACTGTTCAATCGCACTCTACTTCGGATTCCACCATTGTGTAAACTCAATCCTGTCTATGATGAAGTGGTAGCTCTGCGCTTCCGAGCACTGTCTTATCTGGCCGATGAATGTGGTGAAGATATCACCTGTTACTGCTAAAATTCCGAAACGAGAATTTTAGCTGCGGGCGTCGGGAAACCGTGCCTATTAGAAAACATCATGGCCATTATTGCCCTAAAAGCCTGGTATCTCCAGAAGTACGAACCCATCAAAGAATTGGAGAAACGCCACCATGACCTGCGTTTGAGCAAAAATAGTTTGCTTAAGTCAGGCTTAAGAGCAGATTTTTTGGATGATAGCCAGGATGTGAAAAACTCTGAATGGTTTATGCGTTACCTAGCAGGGGAAACAGTCGAGTTTTACATAGAAGGTAGTGGGGGCTATGCCATTTCCAATATTGACTTGATTTCTCACGAGATTTACTTCACAAAGCGAGAGGTAATGGCACAACTGTCGCCAATAATCTTTGTGAGTTACCAGACTGAATACAGTGCCTCTAGTGAGGCTTTGCGTAGCACCCTGTCAGATACCCTAGACACCTTTAATCAGCGATCACGTTTACCCCTAACCCTAGAAGAATCCCGACGCCCAATTGGTGAACCAATGCGCCTCGGTAGTACCCAGATGCGCAAAATCCGCAAAAGTCTAGTGTTCATTGCTGATGGCACCCCGGTGGCTGGTCTAGCAACGGAAAACAAACCCTTACTGATCCCTAGTCCCTATGTTTGTGTCGAAATCGGCTATGCTTTGACGGCTAAGCCGACGGAACAGATTTTGCTCGTGAACATGAAACGACCAGATTTACCAGGACAGTTTCCTTTTGATCTGCCTAGCTACCAGCAGCTGATCTGCCAAAATCCACAGGAACTGCGCCAAATGTTGCCAACGGTGATGGAAAATTTGCTAAAACGGTTTAATTTATCAACCTAAGTACTCTGTGAATGTCAAGCAAGACTGGTGGATAAAGGACAAAGGACGTTTGGGATTTGGTGTATTGGGAATCCCTTTGACCTTTGTCCTTTGACTTTTTGCCTTCCCCTTCAAGGTCGCTGATAATAGTTGGCATGGATTAAGGAGAATTTTCTATGCCAAGAACCCCAGACGAGTACGCTGTTCACATTCTTTTGTCAAGTGGTCACCGGGAAGAAGTACGGTTTGCCACAATTAAAGAGTTTCAAAAGTGGTATAGTGGCGAACTTATCCCAAAATCTAACTCTGAAGACTTCATTAGCGTACCCATTAAAAATGTCCAAGGGGAGTACATGGTAGTACGTCCTGCTCGTATCACTGCTATGCGGGTGGAACCTATTTTCTCTGGTAGCGTCGAACGTTTTTAATACAGCTTCACTGCTTTGACTGGTCAATAGCTGGTGATTGAATTCTTGGCAAGTATGAGAAAAACTCTAACTAGGATTTCCCTGACCATAGGAATAGCCCTCCTACCGATTAGTGGTGCTGCAGTTGCTAGTGTTCCGCTGCAAGCGGTTCAACTAGAGACTGTTCAGTTCAATGAGGATCCATTGGGTTTAGATGAACAGCTTTGGAAGCGTCCTGGTGGTCAGTCAGGGGACTGGCGAGCCATGTTGAAAGCCATAGACAATAGCTTGCGTTATCTGAAAACCCCTAGTGCTGCTAAGGCTTACCAAAACTATTCCGTACCAGGAGTAACTCGCGATCGCGTCCGCCGTTCTCTAGTCCGTTTCCGCCAACTTCTGATCAAGTCCCCTACTCCTCAAGCGTTGCAAGCGGCCATCCAACAAGAATTTGTCTTTTACAAGAGTGTGGGGAAGGACAATCAGGGAACTGTTGGGTTCACGGGTTATTTTGAGCCAGTGTATGCTGGGAGTCGCACACCTAGTGCTGAGTATCGCTATCCCCTTTATGGACTACCCTCTGATTTCCAACGTTGGCAAAAACCTCACCCAACCCGTGCGGCATTGGAAGGATGGGATGGTTTAGGGAAAAATAGCCCACTACGAGGGAAAGAACTAGTTTGGTTACGCGATCGCTTAGAGGCGTTTTTGATTCACGTTCAGGGTTCAGCGCGGCTTAGAATGCCAGATGGCACCTTGATGAGTGTGGGCTACGCTGGTAAGACGAGTCATCCCTACACTAGTATCGGGCGGCAACTGGTTAATGATGGCAAGATGGAGCTAGAAGGGCTAACCCTGCCTGCGGTCATCGATTATTTCCGCACTTCACCGACGGAACTGAGTCAATATTTACCCCGCAATAAAAGTTTTGTGTTCTTTCGGGAAACCAGGGGGGCACCTGCTACCGGTAGTCTTGGTTTGCCAGTAATGGCTGAGCGCTCGATTGCTACCGATAAATCTATCATGCCTCCAGGAGCCTTGGCCCTTATCCAAACTAGTATCCCTTATCCCAATGCTGTAGGTGACTTGGAATCTAGGCTGGTCAGTCGCTATGTGTTGGATCAGGATACTGGTAGTGCGATTAAAGGACCGGGTCGAGTGGATATATTTATGGGTACTGGTAAATTAGCAGGTAATCGGGCAGGGCTAATTAATGATACAGGAGAGTTGTACTATTTGTTGCTTAAAAACTAACACTACAAAATAGCGCTCAAGCTCTACCTATAAACTTGAACTATAAAACTCTACATAGAATTATACATAAAAATATACTCGAAAACACACCTGATCGCCGACATTACCCGTTGAAACTGAGAAGAAAGGCTAAAAAAACGAGGTAGGTCAATATGAGTGGTTCTCAAGGGTCAAACCAAAATTCTTTCAGTCAGCTTGATGTGGTTGCTGTGATGTTCTTCAGTTCTTTTGTACTTGGCTTTATTCCTATTAATATTGCTTTTAACCAAGACCTACCAGTTAATGAAGATTTTGTCAATCCAACAGAAGTAGAACTTTGGGGAGTTGAACTCTCCCCCGGCTTAAAGCACGGGGGCAGCCCGTTAACCTAATTTCCCTTATCAATCTCCCACAGTGGCAATTGTTGAATTGGGTCTAACTGGACATTCTTTAACCCTGACTGGGCAAAAGCATATTCCTTTGGTTGCCATAACGGTATTAAGGGTACATCCTTTGCTAAAAGTTCTTGGATCTCAGCAAAAATCTGCTTTCGGGCGGCTGGATCTGATTCCTGACGCTGTTGCTGAATCAGTTTATTCATGCGATCGCTATAATAAAATGACCCCTGAGAGCGACTGGCTCCGGCTTCACACCCTTTCCCAAGGGAACCTTTAGTACAACTGACTAAGGGCTGAATAAAGTTATCAGGGTCAGAAAAGTCAGGATACCAATCGACTAAGGCACTCTGATAAACTCCCTTACCTAGATTGCCAAAGAAATTCGCTGACTCCACAGTTTGGGGCTGGATTTCCACAATCCCCCCAAGTTCCTGGGCAGCATATTCTTTCAAAAGACTCGCAAGTTGTTGTCGGGTTGCTGAACCTGAGGAATACCAAATTTCTAATGTCAACGGATTGTCTTTAGTAAATCCCGCTTTGGCTAGCAGCTCTTTGGCTTTGGCAATATTACCGTCACCGTAGGCGTCTTTAAAGGTTGGTTTGGAGACATCAAAGCTAGTTGGAATAATACTAAAGGCTGGTGCAGCTTGGTTTCTTAGCACCCGCTCGTTGATCAGTTTACGATTAACAATCGCAGCGATCGCTTGTCTGACTTCTGGTTTATCCAACGGTGCCATCTGGGTATTGAGCACCATGTAGTTAATATTATTGCTAGGAGATTCTATGACTTGCCAACCCCCAGATGCTGCTCCTTTTTGCAAACTGAGGATTTGATCGGGATCTAAACTTTGATAACCAATGTCTACAGCACCAGTTTTGATGGAATTGAATAAATTAGCGGAATTGGTGAGGATTTGAACGTTTAATCCCTGATTGGCAGGTTTTTTACCCCAATACTCTTCAAACACATCTAGGCGAATCCCATTAGGACTAAACTTAACTAGCTTATACGGACCAGTGCCTACAAATTTGGTCGGTTGAAATTTACCACTACCAATTTCATAGGCATTGGGAGAAACAGCACAGGTTCCGGAGAAAGCTAACAGTGCTGGAAAGGCAGCGAAGGGATTTTTGAGTTTAATCGTGAGTTCGTACTCTCCAGAGGGTTCAATCGAATCTACCAAACCTTCCAGTAGAGAAGAGGGCTTGCCACCATTTTCGATAAACCGACGCAAGGAAAATGCCATGGCTTCAGCATTAAATGGGGTGTTATCATGAAAAACTACACCTTGGCGTAGGGGAATGGTGTAAGTTAAGCCATCCTTGCTGATGGTAGGCATAGCAGTTGCCAGTTGTGGCACTAATTCTGAGGTACCCAGCTTGTAGGTATAAAGGCGATCGCCTAAGCTGTAATGGATGTTACTAGCTGCTAGTTCGTAGGCATCGGCTGGATCGAGGGTTCTCGGTTTTAGGGTAGTACCGATAGTGAGTCTATTACTGTTAGTGCTGCTGGAGGAACCTGTCTGTTGATTGCTCGGAGAACCACCACAACTAATAATTAGGAAGCAGCTACAGAGGAATAAAGCTAGAAATTTGGTAGTTGAACAGTGTTTGCGGGATAGGGGAAACCAGTTCATGCTTTGGTAATTGTGATTAGCGACGAGTAATTTCTTATCGTAGCTATCTTATAACTCCTTGCAAAAAATATAGCGTTTTAGAATACAGCGATGATTGATCTAGAGGGGGGTTCTTCCATAATTAGTATGCTAATTTAGCCTAAAAAATAAACTATCAAAATATCAAAGCTATATGACGTAGTAGGTTTATTTAATGTAATCCATTATTTTAGCATAAAAGTACCGAATAGCCACATTATTTAATCCTCAATCCTAAGCAGTCAAACACAAGCTGATAGCTGATAGCTGATAGCTGATAGCTTACCTAATACCTGAGAGCTTACCTAATTTGTGAATAATTGTTACAAAAAAACATACTTTAGTGTAAAAACAGCCAGCTTAACTTGAATAACTAATTAGATTCCATAACTCCTAGCTAACTACCGTTAGATGAAAACACTCCCCCACTTACTAAACTCAGCACTCAGCACTCAGCACTCAGCACTCAGCACTATTCTCAAATCGGGATTTAATGGGGATATCAAACACAGGTATGGCGATATGTGGCAACCCAACATAAAACATCTTACCCCAGAGCAAGAAACTTTAATCCCAAATTATCAAGAAAAATGGTACAATTTATCTTTATTGACTGGAGCCATTGATCGTCACGAAGCAACAGTAGCCATAAACGCTGCCTATACAGCCATTGGCAAACCAGTACCAGATATTGTTTTTTGTGATAGCCCTTACGGTTTTTTTAAAATTATCCTGAACCAACTCCAGCAACACATTGACAGCCAACTCAAGAGTCAACTCCAGCCAAGACTGGAGAGTCAATTGATCAATCAACTACGGCAACATCTCAACACCCAACTCGGCAAAGAACTCCAGCAAGAGCTACTCTACCAACTCGGGCAAAAAATTAACATTAAACGGATTAGCCGTCAACTTGAAGAGAAACTGTGGCAACCCTTGGACACTTCCATGGGAACCCAACTACACAGGCAATTGCAAAACCAATTGTTATATGAACTAGATACCTCAACAGTTAGCCAACAGCGAATTCGACTTGGCTTGCAAGTACTTGAACAACTCGGGACTGAATTGAGACTATTCATGTCACCCTTATACTGGAGTATTTACAGTAGTCGCTTTGACTTTTATATTTCCGTCTTAAATTGCCCTCACCATCAAACCACATGGGGAATATTCCAATCCCTAGTTAAACACTGTAGTTGGATGTTCCCATTTGAAAACATCTGCTTCGTTTGCGATCGCCCAACCAAGGTCTCATTTGACACTCAAGACCGCCTTCATAGAGAAGGAGAGGCAGCCATGGAATTTGCTGATGGTTTCAGCTTATACTCCTATCACGGCGTGACATTACCAGAAAAATACGGTAAAGTCAACCCCAACCAGTGGCAAGCTGGGTGGCTTTTAGAAGAACCCAACGCTGAACTTAGGCGAGTCCTCATTGAAGGAATTGGTTACGCCCGAATTTGCCAAGACCTAGAAGCACAGCGATTGGATTCCTGGCAAGAATACACCCTATTAAAAATTAATAACGATATCGATATCGAGCCAATTTTTCTACTCAAGATGACTTGTCCTAGCACCAACTTTGTTCACATTATGCGAGTGCCGCCTCATGTAGAATCAGCCCGTGAAGCAATTCGCTGGGTAAATTGGGATACTGATCCAGAGGAATTTTTAGTCCAGACTTGAGTCCAACTCACGTTAATATCAAGTGGTGAATACCAAAGTTGCCTTCAAAGATAGCACCATGTCTTGATGCAGTCGCTTCCCCATGAGCAGGGAAAAGAGGAAGCAGGACTTAAGGAGCGACTCTAGCTGTAGGGTGCCTTAATAACGCACCCTAAACCATCAGCGCGTTTGTTGCCCAGTTTTGCCTAAGTCCTGAACTTGCACAAATGGTGCAACTGTTTTGTGCTGGAAGGATGACCTTCAACCTACCCGACAAGGGACGGGACGCCTGGGCAAGAACAACCTTCAACCTTGAAAATGTATATGGGAGTCAAGATTGTTTTAGTAGAACCCGCTGGTCCATTGAATGTGGGTTCTGTAGCGCGAGTGATAAAAAATATGGGGTTATCCCAGCTGGTGCTAGTGAATCCTCAGTGTGACCATCTCAGCCAAGAAGCACAGCAGATGGCAGTGCACGGGGTAGATATCTTAGAAAAAGCCCAAGTCGTAGCAACCATAGCAGATGCCTTAGTCGGGTGTCAAAGAGCGATCGCAACCACTGCTCGTAGCCGCGCCATCCCCACTACTCTCGAACATCCCAGAACCGCCTTACCCTGGTTATTGTCACCTGGCGTAACCTCTGCCCTGATTTTTGGCCCTGAATCTAGGGGATTGAGCAATGATGAACTCAATCATGCTCAGCGGTTTGTCCGGATTCCCACTAGTTCCACCTATCCAGTGTTAAACCTAGCCCAAGCCGTAACAGTTTGCTGTTATGAACTTTATCAATATCAACTTTATCAAAGTACACACCAGCCATCACCCGTCCCAAGTCAACCCTTATCCCCCATTCCCTCTTACCAAGATGCTGCTCCTTTGGACCAGATAGAACGCTACTCTAACCATCTAGAAGCCCTATTATTGAAAATTGGTTATCTTTATCCCCATACCAAAGCAGCACGGATGGAAAAGCTGCGACGTCTATTAAACCGAGCAACCCCCACCACAGAAGAGATCAACATGCTCAGAGGAATGCTCCGCCAGGTAGAATGGGCGCTACAATTTTTACCAAAGTCTGGGGTAGATGATCCATCAAAACCAAACCAGTCCTAAAATAGGCTTGCATAGGTTTTATTGGAGGTGTGATAGATGGGCGCTTCAACTGTTGCTACTAGATCAAAACTCTGTAATCGGAAGACTCAAGAAAAACTGAAAGGGAAGCTTGATAGCGCTACATCCATTAAAGTTCTCTCCCTTATCATTAGACCATACTCAGAAAATTCCGAGAACTAGCAGATTGTTTCGGGTTTTATGTATCTGGTAAACCTCAGCCTAAGATTCAGCAGTGGAAAAACAAAAGAAACCAACCTCCTCCCGCCGCCGCCC
>NZ_CEYLVT010000054.1:11082-36221 GCF_982860115.1 Moorena sp. | reverse complement strand
CCTCTTGCCTCTTGCCTCTTGCCTCTTGCCTCTTGCCTCTTGCCTCTTGCCTCTTCTCTGTTCCCTGTTCCCTGTTCCCTTTGGGAAATTACTATATAGTTAATAAAAATACAAGGTGTTAACTATGACAGATAATAAATTGGTATTTGAACGCATTACCTTTGATCCCCAAATAATGGGAGGACGTGCTTGTATTCGAGGCATGAGGATTACAGTATCTCTAGTACTGAGTTTGGTAGCCGACGGTATGGATGTCAAGGAAATTATTGAAGCTTATCCCTATCTAGAAGCAGAAGATATTAAAGCTAGTCTTCTCTATGCAGCATTTTTGGCTAGTGAGCAAGTTCGGCCTTTCAGTGGAAGTGCAGCATAATCATACGAATATATTCCTTATATACCGAATTGAAAACTGCTACAATAACAAAAATAGTAAATCGACAAAATGGAAAAACTGACGGTTACTGCTGCCCAAAACGATTTAATTAACTTAGTTGAATTAGTCACAGAAGAAAACAAAGTTTATGAAATAGAGATTTCTAATGGCTCTGCGGTTTTAATTTCTAGAAAAAACTATGAAAGCTTACAAGAAACCTTAGAATTACTTTCAATCCCTGGAATGAGGGAAAGCCTACAAAGATCCCTTGAACAAATAACCAATAATGAAACCTACTCCCTCGATGAAGTCTTGGGAGACATTGATTGATGGTTGTAAGCTATCAGCTATCAGCTATCAGCTTAAGCGCTACGCGCACGCTACGCGAACAGCTTTCAGCGTTTTTCATAACTATAAGGTAGACAGGATTTTTTTCCTGTTCCCTCTTATCTGTTCCCTGTTCCCTGTTCCCTGTTCCCTAAAACCCAATAATTTGTACCTCACCCAATTGCAAACCGCTGTATGATCCTCTAACTAACCATTACGCGGCGATTGTACTCCTCAACCAACTGAGCCTCATGTTCACCATGAAAAAATGACAGCAGAGCAAACCGTTGTCCTTTAATAACATCTGTAACCTCGTGAAGCAGGGAACAGGAAAAAATTAAAGCACTGCCTGTTTCCGGCTGATATAAATCTAATCCGTATTCTGGAAATCTTAAACAGCCCCCTTCATAGTCTTCCACATTCAAGTTAATAGTCATAGCAAAGCGACGGTAGGCAGTTCCTTCGGTAGCATCATCCCGATGGGGTCGAAAATATCCGCCAGTATTAGCATCATAGCAACCAATCCGAAAACTCTCAAATCGAGTAATTTCAAAATGAAACGCTTTCTTGATGGCAGGGCGAACTTGTTGACGGATGAAATATCTTAAACGTTGATGGGTTTCCCCTTCTTGAAGAAAATGGTCTCTGCGTCTTTTATAATCATCGTCCTGAATGGGAGTCAATTCTCCTTTATGCTCAATCATTGAATAGGACTCTTGATTGCCTTCAGTTTCCCAAACATTAATTAGGGTTTGGCAAAATTCTCTATCTAAGACATTAGGAATAAATAAAACTGGCGCTTGATTAGTAATTTTACGGGGAGCTTCTGGAGATTTATTCATTATAGTAATTATATATAAAAGGGAACAGGGAACAGGGAACAGGGAACAGGGAACAGGGAACAGGGAACAGGGAACAGGGAGTAGGGAATAGGTAATAGGTAATAGGTAATAGGTAATAGGTAAAAAATCCTGTGTACCTCAGGTGCGACCTGTGGCAAATTAAATTCACCAACGGAAAGCGCACCTCATAGCTATAAGAAACGCTATATTTAATTAGCAGTAGGATGCCTTAAATAACGCACCCTACTGGGCTGTTGCCTATTGCCTATTGCCTATTGCCTATTGCCTTGGGCGTAGCGCTATACTTCACCAGTCCTGGTTATAAACGATGACCTGGATGAAAACCATGTTTTGGACTTTGGATCTCTTCGAGAAATGGTGGTGGTGGTGGTCCTTCCCGCAGAATGATACAGTCGTGGGGTGGCGGTGGTCCTTCCCGCAAGATATGGATCCAGTCATCGATTGGAGGAGGTCCTTCTCGTATAATTCGCCAATCGAAGGGTAGGTCATTGATAAATTTATTTCCCCCCTTTATGTCTTTAGTTTTTTCGTGAGCTAAATTGCTCACAGACTCTAAGGATTGATCATCACTGGGAGGATCCAGTTCGTAGATTTTAACCATGTTGCAATGTAAGGTTAAGTGGACAAATCTGATACTATAGCGGTTGTAAATTGGGTGAAGTACACAGTTTTTTAATTTTAGGGAATCGGGAGTCGGGAATCGGGAATCGGGAATCGGGAGTCGGGAGTCGGGAGTCGGGAATCGGGAATCGGGAATCGGTACTTCACCTATTTGATAAATACTATAAAGCTATTTTATGTGTTCCCTGTTCCCTGTTCCCTGTTCCCTTTATTGACTGCTTATTTCTCAATTTTGTCTAAAGCAATCTTAGCTTTTAAAAGAACTCTCCAATAGGCTAAATTACTAGTCCAGGCTGTTCGAGGTAACAAGGTTGGAAGAGATTCTTCTGGAGTCTGAGAGTTATCAAGGGATGGTTCCAATGAGTTATTTTTATCTTGCATAGTTGTATATAATTTTTAATTTAAATGTAAACAATTGATATAAACAGGGAATAGGGAGTAGGGAGTAGGGAGTAGGGAGTAGGGAGTAGGGAGTAGGGAGTAGGGAGTAGGCAGTAGTAATACTATTTGATTCTTTAAGTACTGAAAATGATTGTTATCACTGCTGATATTAAGTTGTTTTTTCCTGGTGTAAGAGCTCAGTGAAATTGAGACGTTCTCGACAACTGCGGCCAAGTCTATAGGGGTTTCCTAGTAAGCGTGAAGTACATTTATAGCAATTCTCTTTCCCATAAGGTACAAAGGGATCCCCCTAAATCCCCCTTAAAAAGGGGGACTTTGAGGTTGATTAATATACCTCATACATGCAATAAACGCTATAAATTTTCTTCCCGACTCCCGACTCCCGACTCCCGACTCCCGACTCCCGATTCCCTGCTCCCTAAAACCTATAAAGATGCCACTAATTCTTTTTGATCTTGCCAATGTTCTGACCACTGAATGCGATCAGCACTAAAGTGAAGGGGGTCATTGTTTGGCCAAGGGGTGTTTATTGGCTCTTCAATAATTTCAAATTCACCGTTATCAAAGGGAAGTCCTTGGGCTTTTACTTTAGGCACAACTCGCTCTCGAATTCCTTGAGATGCTTGGGTTAAGGCCCGATGGTGACAGTAAGGATTATTTCCTCTACGGTCAAAGAATACATGAGCGGTCCAAGAGCAACCACCGCGACATAGTTCAGCAAATTCGCAAGTCTTGCAGAAGCCCCACAGATGGGATGTCCCTTTGGGAGTATCGGCTCCTAGGTTAAACCGCAATTCTTCGGTTTCTTCAATGATTGTCCTGAGGGAGTGGTCTCGGATATTACCTCCGGTGTAAGCTGAAGTTGGTAAGGACGGGCAACCTTTGATCGCACCATCGGCTTCAATGCCCAAGGTAGAGAGTCCAGCTTGGCATCCCTGCCAAAATGTCCAGGGATTGCTCTCTCCTCGCCCTCGCAGTAGTCGCTCGTAGGGACCGTAATAGCCTATATTATTTCCGGCCTGTACTTTCACCCCTTCGCTATAAGCCCGCTCAACCACACGAGCAATCATGGGATATACATCCAGCAGTTCATAGGGTTGGAGCAGAATGTCATAATTGTCAGCAGCATTTCCCATGGGTACAGTTAACTGAATCTGCCAGGCAAAGATTCCTGCATCCCGAAGCAGCTGGTAAATCTGGGGAAATTCTGGTGCGCTGAGGCGATTGATTTGGGTATTGCAACCGAAAGGAATACCGGCTTCTTTGAGATGGCTCATGGTCTTAAATGCCCATTGCCAAGACCCCTTTCTCCCCCTGAGGCGGTCGTGGGTTGCTTCTAAACCATCCACAGAAACGGAAACTACCCGAATTCCAGCCTCTTTCATCCGGCGGGCTGTCTCTAAACTAATCCCAAAGCCACCAGTGGTCATACCACAAACCATTCCTGCGTCGGTAATAGCTTTGGCAATCTCTAGCCAGTCCGGACGTAAAAAGGCTTCACCCCCAATTAAGGTGACTTCTGTAATTCCAACTTCGGCCATCTGTCTGACCAGATCGAGAGCTTCCTCTGTAGACAGTTCTTTTGCTCGTGTATGACCAGCACGAGAACCACAGTGCTGACAAGCTAGGTTGCATTTAAGAGTAATTTCCCAAACCGCATAACTAATTCGGCGATAAGTCATAACTATATAGGGTTTTTAAATCAGATATAAAAATAGGATTGATGGTAAAAGGGAACAGGGAACAGGGAACAGGGAACAGGGAACAGGGAACAGGGAGATGGGGAGATGGGGAGATAGGGAGATAGGAAACATTTTTATAGCGTTTATCATACTGACGAGGTACATTCAATCAATGTTCTTACCCCGACACCCGATTCCCGATTCCCGATCCCCTCCTGGGAGGGGTTAGGGGTGGGTTCCGATTCCCGATTCCCGACTCCCGACTCCGGACTCCGTAGACTATGAAATATTGTCTATGTTCGCGTCTTTTGAAATGTAACCAATTTGATCAGGAGGTAGGGAAACCCCATACAATGCGATCGCTTGAGGAGGTTTCGGTCCAACCTCGATCGGTGGCGATATCACTGCTCCATAGAGGGGCTGAATCTCAATCGGTGGCTTTTGTATAGGTGGCTTTTGTATGGGTGGACGGATGGGATGTATAGGTCGCCATGGCCAACCACAGTAGCCTCTAAACACGCCACCAACAAGTACTTCTAGGTCTTCTTCAGTGAGATTCTTGAAATTATCGTCTAAATCTCTAAGCTTATTTTCATCAAGAATTTTAGCTGTGGTAGTTTCCAAGTCTTCTGGTGTGAAATCGTAGCCAGCATCTCGCACCATAGTTTGGTAGTCTTCTGGATTTGCAGCATCTTCAAGCTGGCTACGGAAATTTTTATCAGCAGCTAAGCGCTTAAAGAAAAGGATTACACTTTCTAAAAACATAAACTTTATCCAACCGTTTCTACTATAAATAGAAACCCTATAGCATAACGTTGTCTCGCCAATCTGGCTAAAGTTACAAATCTTCTTAATAAAAGACACAGGATTTTTTCCCTACCCGAACAGCTTGGCACAGACTTCGACGCTGATAGCTGTTCGCGCAGCGTGCGCGTAGCGCTTAAGCTGATAGCTGTTCGCGCAGCGTGCGCGTAGCGCTTAAGCTGATAGCTTACCCGATTCCCGATTCCCGATTCCCGATTCCCGATTCCCTTTTGTAACTGATTAACCGGACTTGATCTGACTTGATCTGACTCGGCTAGCTATAGCGATCTTTTTTTTAAAACCTGGGAACTTTCACTTCACCTGTGCGTCTGGGGATGGTGTTTGGGAGGCTCTCAACTCTAATAACCAAGGAGTTGAGCTATCTGGAAGAGTTATCTAATCAGGAGAGTTGTGTTCTATGTCTAGTGCGTCTACTTGGAATGCCACAAGCACTGCTATGTTGCTATTGGGAATAGTGACTGGTGTGACTGCGCCGATGGTAATTGCGGGACCAAACCAAACTAGCTTTATTGATATTCAAGGTCATTGGGCAAAACCGTTCATTGAAGGGTTGGCAGCAGAAAACCTGGTAAATGGATATGCCAATGGCACCTTTAAACCTGATCAAGCTGTTACTTACGCTCAGTTCTCTGGGATGGTGAGCCAAGCGTTCAGCGAAAATAATTTAGCCTTGCCCAAAACATTTGATCGTGAAGCGGCTGAGTATTGGGCAAGTCGTAACCTAACTGAGCAGGATAAATCCAATAGCCAACTACGTCCATCTTCGCCACTTTCTCGGGGACAAGTATTGGTGTCATTAACCAATGGTTTGGGTTTATACTCTAGCAGTTCAGTAAAGAACACCCTCTCTTCCTATGAAGACCTATCCCGAATCCCTGACTATGCCAAAGTTAGCGTTGCCGCTGCTACCGAAAAGGCTATGGTGGTTAACTACCCCGATGTAACCTATCTCGATTTTGGTCAACCTGCTACCCGTGCTGAAGTGGCAGCCTTTATTCATCAAGCTTTGGTGAATCAACAGGTATTAGCTCCTCTGTCTAGTCAACATCCAGCCTCTCAATATATTGCTCAGCTGACGCAAGAGACTAAACCTGTGGGTGACGAGAGCCTGATGGAGGAAACTGAAAAAACTCAGGGAACTGATTCCACTGAGTCCACTGAGTCAATGACTAGTAAGGATGACTCCTTTGAAACTAAGGAATATCAAGTTTCCAAAGGCACAGTGATTGATGTAGCCTACACAGTATCAGACAAGGTGGCTGTAGAGCGTGGTGAAACTATTGATATGACGCTGTTAGTGGCTGAGGACATCAAAAATGATCAAGGAATAGTCTTAATTCCAAAAGACAGCGAGATTGAGGGTCAATTAGTACCTCGGTATAGTGGTTCTGAGTTTCTTGGTACTCAGTTTGTGGCTCAAAAACTTAAAATTGGTGAATTATCCTATAACACCATCAATGCCACCTCGAAACTGGTTACTGATGCTAAGCCGGATGATACTGAAAAACAAACATTAGAAGGTGCTGCGGTTAATATTTTGACTGGTGTCTTAACTGGTGGTGATTCTAATCAACAACCGGAGCAGCAAAATCCTATAATCATTAATCCGGAAAATGACTTACCACTAACACTGGGTTCTGATTTATATCTCCAAGTTGCTACTAAAACGCGAGAAATGCCAGAAATGCCAGAAACCCCAGAAGCTATGGACACTGAAAAAACCCCAGAAGCTATGGACACTGAAGAAATCCCAGCAACACCAGAAGCCCCAGCAGTTCTAGAAGCACCAAAACTTGAGCTTCCGCAAGTGCCACCCTTAAAAGTTCCAACTCGGTAACTAACCTACAAGAGTATCCCTAGTTAAGCATTGAGAAGAGACATGCGATCGCCTTTGGCGCGGCAAAGCCCATCGCATGTCTCTTCCATTGTATTGACACAAACGGTTAACAGTCGGACAGACTACCGATACTGAGGGGAAGCATCTCTCCGTTGATCGTAAGTCCTAATAACATGGGCTCTTGGGGTTCTATATACTTGCCAGTTAGTACACAACGCTCTTTGCGCTCAGCGATCGCTTGAATGGTGGCTCTGATATCAGACTTACAAAATTGAGGTCGATAATCACCGGACTTGTGCTGGACATAGTTCCAGAGAATATCTCGAATCAGAGCTTGATAGCCCTGAGAGCCAGAGAGTTCTTTGAGTTTATCTTTCAACTGTCGATCCAGACGGATGCTGGTAACTTCCATATCAGTGGTTGAGTTTTGACGGGTGAGTGTAGGCATTAATTTTTTCCTCCAAATATCTGGACATTCCCGTAATACAAGTGTAGTATTTAAAAAGCGGCTTGAAAATCGTTTTTCACAAATTTCGCCTTCAAACATTTCATCTTCTATGAGTCATCATTTAACCTCCTCCACCAAGTGCTCAGATATTAACTGCTTAGGCAGTTCTGGATTCGGGGCAATATGGGTGGAGCTTTTGTTTAGGGGTAAATATGACTCGATGGCACAGGGAACAGTCGAGTATAGAAGGCATGATTCACAACCAGTCAATTGTCGGCCAGAGATAAATCTGAAACTAAATACACACAGCGGGAGGTATAGGCGAACGCTAGCACTACTGACATAGCAATCAGCCTACCCTAAAAAATCTTAAACGCCCCCGCTCCTGACAAACAGAAGCGGGGGTTTGGTTTATGAGGAGTCAATCCGTGACAAGCACAACTGAGGTATTGAGGCAATCGGTAGTGGTTTTTTCCAAAAACTACTTACCTATTAATCGAGTCAATATCAAACGAGCAATTGCTCTGTTGGTTACCGGCAAAGCTGAACCAATCGATTTCTTTGGTGGTAAGGGCTACAAAGTCCGTTCCCCTAGTGTAGTGATCTTGGTACCAACCCATATCCGCTTGATACTTACCGAAACCGAACCAACTTGGCGAGTTCCTCCAGTAAATCGGCGGGAGGTCTTAAGACGGGACAAGCATCGGTGCCAATACTGTGGCAGCACCAAAAAGCTAACTCTCGACCATGTCATACCTCGGTCAAAAGGCGGGAAACACAGTTGGGACAACGTCGTTACGGCATGTGAAGGTTGTAACAGCCTTAAAGGCAACCGCACTCCCCACCAAGCGGGAATGAAATTACCCAGGCAGCCCAAAGCACCCATGCATCCAGCTGTTGCTTTTGCGGAACAGTTTTGGCGTCAACAGCAAATCAATCGGTTAGAGGAGGAGGTTACAGGTAATGCTGAAACTGATTTATACCGAAAATAGCTTTTATCTAGAGCGTTTGGCTCAATCCCTAGAAGAATGGGTAACAACACGAACCCTTGTCTCGCTCCGTGCGGGTGCAAGTTTCTATATCGAACCCAGCACTGCGTCATTTTTGCTACCAGCTGACTTGCCCCACCTCAGGCAATTAGAGGTGTTTGTGCGGCAAGACAAAACCGATGCGATCGCATTATCGATTTGTGATGCGGAATATGTTGAAGTAAGCCTACAAGGCACCTGGCTAACCTCAGATCCAGAGGATGAAGAGGGAATTTTTGTAACAGCAATGAACTATGCTGTTGAGTTTTTTCTCTATCAGCTGTGGCAAGAGGCTAACCATCGGGCTTCTGTTCCGAAGGATTGATAAAGGGGCACACTGAAGTGTGCCTCTTTTTAAGAGTTCTCTTAAACCTTCTCAATGTCCATAGGCACCGATTTCTGGTTGAAACGGTACCACTTCCTGGTGTACCTCTACCCCCAACTGCTCTAACATCCCTTGCAAAACCGGGTCAGGAGATAACCTTAAATAGCTAGCCGTTACTTCTAAAGGGACATGGCGATTACCCAAATGATAAGCAGCTCGCAGCAAATTCACCGGTTTTTGGGAAGTGACAGTGAGTACCGGTTCTGGTTTAGCAGCAATTCGGATCATCACCTTTGTCTCTTCCGCTTCCAGTAAATCCCCATCCTGCAAGACACTGCCCCTAGGCAAGCGCAAATACAAATTTTCACCATCCGCTGTTTCAAAGCGGTGGCGAGTTCGGGTACGTTCCTCGGCTGTCAAGGAGAGGGTAAAACCGACTTTAGTATTCTGATTAGCTCTAAGGCGTTTCGTAAAGGTGAGCATGGGCAATTCACGATTGGGAATTAACAATTGCTCAATGAACAATTGCTAAATTCCCAATTTAACCTTGACATCTTGTCAATTTTGTTGTAAGCGAACTAGTTCATTGTGGATTCGCCGTTGTAACTTCTGATCAGATTGAGTGCTAACGGTAATTGAATTAAATCGAGATATGGTCAAGTCATGACTTTCAGCAATGGTTTTCGAGCGCTTACAGTAGTTTACAGCCAGATCTCGGATATTTCGACGTAGAGCTGCTATGGTTTTTACTTGGGTGCAGTTAATCTCGGGAACTATCTTGTCCTTGTCTTTGGTTAATTCCTGAATATCCTCGTAGACACCTTGACGATATTGATCGATCGCCAGAACAGCTTTGGCGTAATTCTTCAATTCCTGACTCTTGACTGTATCTGAAGCTACTGTGGGGATAGCTGCCGTGGGGTCAGGGTCTGGACTGGAAGAACATCCAACCAAAACCACTATCATTCCGGCAAGCCATCCCAAGGGATAGATAAATTTGGTCATTAGTCGTTTTCTGGGATATAAGCGACCTCGACTCGCTAGCCTGTTCGCGCAGCGTCGGCTTTGCCGAAAGCTGGATTAGCCTATTTTTTACTATTACTAGTGGCTAGCTATTATGGTTGTTTTCATGGTCACTATACCACTATAGGTGTAAACTTGATTGGTAATTTCCAGGTGTGCAACTCGTCTTACTGCTTGCCCAAGAGGAACGTTGAAAGCCTTACGCTTTCACCAAAAACATTTAATTATGGTTGAAGTATGGTTGAAGTTATGGTTCAAGGGAATAAGTTGCTGATTCTTAGAGCTATATCTAGCTAAAAGCTAGCATCAAATTTTGCTTGTTGAATACGCACTAATTCACTTTGAATCTGTTCCCGTAAATTTTGATTATCTTGCATCTCAATAGTAATTTCGTTGAAGCGTTTATTTCCTCCTTCGGGAAAATACTTAGAAACAATTCCCTCTGACTGTTGGCAGTAATCTTTAGCAATCTCTTGGGCGGTCGAGGGGAGCTTATCGATGCTCTGGGAGTCATCGCAGAAAATTTCTGGTTGCTCTCCTAGGATTGTAGTGATTTTTTCATAGGCAGATGCGCGAATAGGCTCTATTTGTAATAGAACTTCAGCATATTGAGTGACGTCATTAGGACTAATCTCAGAGGTGACATCTTGAGCATAGGCTGAAGTTGTAATAATAAGGGTATAAGAGTCTTCAGAAAGCTCAGGGATAAATCCAGATAGCAAACTAATAGCAGTAAGTCCTCCCACAAGGAGAGATTGGGAGAAAAGTTGTGTCAAGCTAAGTTTTAGAGAGTTAGCAGTGAGCATGATGATCAATTAAAAGCAAAATAAACAATAACCAAAACCACTAAGGGCTAGTTTAATGTGAATTAATTTATGGGGGATAAGTTCCTCATCAGGCAAGAGCTTCTGGGGATTGGGAAGTGCATACAGGATAAATACGAAGCATCAGTATAAAAAAAATTTAACCTTCAATCGTTTTAGCTAGCCTGGGTGAACCCACTGACGGGTCTAAACTCTTGAACTGTTACAGATTTCACAAAGTTGTATAACCTTAGTTTGTAATGTTGAAAGGGGGTCTGCTCCAGTTTTGAGGTTGAGGTCTAACTCCAGCAACACCCGCAGAGTGGAGATGAGTTGCTTGGGGGAAAGGAACTCTACGTCTTGTTTGAGGAAGTAAACTCGTTTGGGGTTATTGATATTGATGGTGTTAGCGATCGCATTTGGATCGGTTTCCCCCTCACTGACCAGCAACTTCACCCACAACCAGGTACGAAACTGAGTAATTAAGGTAGCGACAATCTTTAAAGGAGGTTCATTGTGGTTGATCAAGGCAGCTAACAACTCTAAGGCTTTTGCCCCATCCCCTGCCCGAATCGCCTCTGCCAGTTGCAAGGTATTTTGAGTATTAGCCACTACCAGGGTGGCAACGGTACTTTCTTGTAACGGTTGGCTGTCATACAGCGCGTAGAGTCGTAATTTTTCCAGTTCGTTGAATAACTGTCGGGTGTCATTGCTAACGGATTCGGCTAAGAGTTCAGCCGCACTATTGGTTAGTTTGACTCCAAATTCAACGGAGTACGACTTGACCCGATTGAGCAGCTGCTGGGTCTTCCAGGGGGGAATCAGAGCAAACTCCCGAATCTCGGCGTACTGTTGCAGTAATTTCGTGGACTTGAGTCGTGGATCGGGTCGATGGGGGGTAGTTAGTAACAAAACGGAGTGTTTAGGAATGACTGGTATAGTACGCTCTAATTCTGCCAGTAAATTGTCCGAACATTGCTGGCACAGGGTTGTATCAACTAACCACACTAGACGTCCACCGATGCCAAACGGAGGAGTCATTACTTGATTCAAGGCTTGAATTACGGCATCTGGTTGGTCTGGGGAAATTTTGTCATAGTTAAAACTAGCCCAGTTGGGGTCAACTAGGGATTGACGGAGCTTGTCGAGGGCTTGAGCCATGGCAAAGTCATCCTTTCCCCAATAGAGGTAAATTCCCATATCAGAACACGTAAGGGGGCAAAATTGGACGATACATATCAAAGTTATCTAAATCGGGTCACACGGCTGACCCTAACCGCAACCTATCAATCGCAGTTACTCAATATCCAAGAGTCACCCAAGTTTAAACGTCTCCCTAATGGCAGCAGAGATGCTGCCCCTTTTCCTGGTTACACTGTAATCACACCACCTTGGGAGGAAGAGACAAATAATTCAGCCTTCTATAATAACATGCAGCAGCTCCAAAAAGAGCTTCTCCAGCAACTAGACCCGGGTTTAATGGTACCGATACCCCCGGATAGTTTTCATTTAACCTTGGCTGACTTGATTTGGGAAAATGCCTACCGAGATGCCACGGCTGAAAATCCAGAGTTTGAAACTCAACTGCTTAAGTCGATACAGGCAAGTTTTGACAAGTCTGTCAGTATCAGCCAGGAAACCTCTTTAGCAAATGGTGGTAATCCTATTAGCTGGCAGCTGTTGGGATTAATGGTGATGCCCAGGGCGATTGGTGTATGTCTAGCACCCCAGGATGAACAGGCATACAATCGCATTTCCCAGCTGCGTCGGTGTATTTATCAAAATTCTGATTTAATGGCTCTAGGTATTGAACAGCAATACCATTTTACGGCTCACATCACTCTCGGATATTTCGGAGATATTCCCAAAGAGTTGGATAGCGATCGCATTAGCAATATCCTATTCGAGCTAAGTGGCCAAGCCTTAGAAGCGGAAGGGAGTGTACTATCGATTCGGCAGGCTCAATTAAGGAAGTTTGACGATATGATGCGCTTCTTGCGGGAACCGGAATGGCCAGTTTTGGAGTTTTGAGTGCTTAAGGAGCAGAGTGTTTAAGTAGGAGCAGAGTATGGCTTGGGGATTGAGATGAAAGCATTGTCCATGCATCCGATTATGGAGCAAAGTTTTGCCATTATTGACCAACAGATTGGGGAGCATCAGTTTAATCGAGCTGAGTATGCGATTGTGCGCAGGGTAATCCATAGTACGGCGGATTTTGAATTTACCCAACTGCTTCGGTTTAGTGAAAATGCGATCGCATCTGGTATCTCTGCACTGCAGCAGGGAATACCAATTGTTACAGATGTAGGAATGGTCAAACAGGGGATAGCCGGTATGGTGGCAAAAACCTTTGGTAATCCCCTGATCGCAGCAGTAGAGGAGGCACCAGTCGCTCTGCCGGGAAAGACGCGCACGGAAACTGGTTTAATCCGATGTTTTGAGCAGTTTCCGGGGGCTATTTTTGTGATTGGTAATGCCCCTACGGCATTGTTGGCTTTATGTGAGCAGTTGTCCCACTCTCAGGTCAAACCGGCTTTGGTCATTGGCGCAACCGTTGGGTTTGTTTCAGTGGTGGAGTCGAAAGCTGCTTTGGCCAAGATATCCATCCCTCAGATTCGGGTTGAAGGAGCTAAAGGAGGGTCTCCAGTGGCTGCAGCTATTTTGAATGGATTAATGGTATTGGCTTGGGAAAGTAATGAATCCCGGAGATAGCAGCAAAACCATGACCTCGATCAACGTAGTGGGCATTGGTTTAGACGGAGCAGCTAGCTTAACTGATCAAGTCAAGGAGCTAGTGGAACGAGCGACGCTATTGGTTGGAAGTCAGCGCCATTTAGGGTATTTTCCCAACCACCAAGGGTCACAACTGGTATTGGGTAATTTTACCGACGCTATTGAATTAATTCGTAAGCAGCTTGATGGTGCGGATCACGATACCCTAATCGTAGTGTTGGTCAGTGGTGATCCATTGTTTTTTGGCTTAGGACGATTGCTCCTAAGCCAACTTCCCCCCTCAAGGCTGAGGTTTCATCCCCATGTCAGTGCGATTCAGTTGGCCTTCAGTCGGATTAAGGTGCCTTGGCAAGATGCTAAGGTAATCAGTGCTCATGGCCGTTCTCTCGAACAACTAATCCCAGCCTTGAAGCAGGGAGTTGACAAGATTGCAGTGCTGACGGATGGGACAAATACACCTGAAGCGATCGCTAAATTATTGCTAGCGCTAGATTTACCCAGTAGCTACCAGTTCTGGGTATGTGAAAATTTGGGAGGTATGGATGAACGGGTGCAATGTCTTGGTGTAGAAGCAGTATTGAACCAGACCTTTGCGCCTCTGAATGTGGTGGTATTACTACGTCACCCTGAGTCCGTTGACCAATCCCTGGCTCCAGAGTCGTTACCGATACTGGGATTACCAGATCAGACATTTACTAGTTTTAGCGATCGCCCTGGTTTAATGACCAAGCGAGAAATCAGGCTGCTGTTACTAGGAGAGTTAGCCCTCAAACCAGGGCAAACGGTTTGGGATATTGGTGCAGGAACAGGTTCGGTTTCCATTGAAATTGCTCGTTTATCGAAAACATCTCAGGTGTTTGCTATTGAAAAAACAGCCATGGGTAGTGCTTTGATTGAGCAAAATTGTCAACGTTTAGGCATTACTAATGTTACCTCAATTAATGGTTCAGCACCGGATGTTTTGAAAGATTTACCAACACCAAATCGGATTTTTATTGGCGGTAGTGGTGGTAATTTGCATTCAATTCTGGATTACTGTGATACTCGCTTAGACCTCGATGGTATTTTAGTGTTAGCGTTAGCAACAGTTGAGCGTATTAATACAGCTTATAGTTGGTTTGAGTCTAAACGTTGGCATTATCAATGGTTACAGGTGCAGTTATCGAAGTCGGTACCTGTGGGTAAGCTAACTCGGTTTAATCCTCTCAATCCGATCACTATTGTGACGGCTTGGAAGTGCTGATTTTGAGAGTGCTGATTGCTTACGCTTACCCTGGTTTAAGTCCCACTACTCAAAGGATAGTTCTCGTTTACTGACAACACAATCTTGAAGGTATAAATTGATTAATTCTTGGTAAGAAATTCCTTTTTCTTGCGCCTTGGCTTCAAAATATTCTATTACATCAATCCTCAAAGGCAAAGTTACTGGTTGCTTCAATTTCTTGGCATAAGGATTCGGGCGGCTTTTCATATTGGCAAGGTCATATTCTGGTTTCATGGTTTTATCCTCGATAGTATTGACTTTCGTTTTTAGTGGCTTTGCGAGCTGAAATGATTCTGATTACTGATTCCTGCTCTCGGTAACAATGAATAATCAGTAAGATTCGCATTTTCGAGCTTATGCCTAGCAGTAAAAATCGGTCTTCTATCTCAGAATGATCTTCGTCCCAAAACTGGATTGCATTCTCATCATAAAAAACCGATTTTGCTTCTTCAAATGAAACACCATGCTTTTTTTGTTCGCGTAGCGTCTCCTACGGAGAATTGATTCGATTCTTTTCGTTATCCCACTCAAAAACTAATTGATTCATGTTTATATTTTAAGACATAATGGTTTAGTATGGTAATGGTAGGGTAACGCCAGCCTAAACCCAAGCTACTTGATGGCGATGCTTGCCCGGTCGCCCTTAAACGATTGACGGTTCGCACAGCGTCGGTCTTTGCCTGAAAAGTCACGCTACGGCAACGCAATCTAATAACTTTGATGGGATTGACTTCGAGGGATTTTCTATTACAAATGCTATACAATATCGCAGCTGATAGCAATAGGCAATCAACCCACACAAAAGATTAAAGGGTTAGCACTTTCGGGTGGATCTCATTTTTATTCTTTGATCCAACAGTGGTGCGTTACGGGGCGGACTGTCCCAACTCTGGCTACCGATAAAATCAGGGCTCCCCTAACGCACCCTACGGAACTACTTATCCAAAACTGATGTCCAGACCTGTACATTCCCTAACCAAGAATTGAGCTGCCCACGATTACAACCCACAGCTTCCCCTTCTGCCTCTAAACTAACGGAATGATTTCCTGAGGAAACAGGACCAAGATCAATTGTACCTGAGGTCAAGGGAAGGCTACTGAACTGGCCAGATGCGCCCCTCCACCCAAGGGTACCTGTAGAACGAACACGGTTACCGTCAAGGTAGAAATGGATTTTAATTGGGCTGCAATGAGTAGGGGGGACGTCATACTTGACTTTTAAGACACCGCGCGTTGTTACATCTATTGCGAAGCGGTTACTGCATACTTGGCCACTGCCAGTACAATTTACTGTTTCTGGGCCAAACTTTTGAGACTTGATACTCTCCTTAGGAAACAAATTATGCCAATTCGCGATCACAGCTGCCCCCAGTACACCAACCAGGCCAATTACAGCGACAATTATCTGTATCCTATGACTTTTATCTTGACCACTCATCCCACGTTACCAAAGGTTATGATCATCGACGTTCGATGACTTTTTCGTTTTTTAGTTTTGCCTAATTAATCATTATATACTATTGGGAGTAAATATTAAATGGGTGGACATTGTTCCGAGAATGTTACCAGTTTTTCCTAGATCATGTAGGGTGGACATTAGTTGATACAAATTCACCAAGCTGGGCTTTGCACCTTAATCAACACTGCCCACCCTAAGATTAATAACAAGGGTGCAAGATTCCAGTATTAATGAACTGAAATCTTGCTAGCTTAATCCACTATCAAAAACCTAACCAATCAAGCAGTAAAATATCTAGCGATTGGGTGATAAGCTACAATTGCTGTCGTAGATTGCTCTGGATACAACTGCTCACTCTCATCCATGTATAACTTAATGCGATCGCATTCCAACAAATCCAACTGCTTGTACTGATCCTCGAGATTTGGACAAGCGGGATAGCCAAAACTATACCGTGAACCTTGATAGCGCTGAGCCAACACATCCCGAATGCTATCGGGTTCTTGATCTGCGAACCCTAACTCCCGACGAATCCGAGCATGACTCCACTCCGCCAAGGCTTCAGCCATTTGTACCGCCAATCCGTGGTAATACAAATAATCGGTATATTGATCACCATCAAATAATTCCTTAGCGTACTCTGTGGCAATATCCCCTACAGTTACCGCCTGCATTGGGAACACATCGAATTGACCTGCTTCTGCCAACTCCTTCGGTAAAAAGAAATCCGCAATACACAAACGCCGACCAGACCGTTGCCGAGGAAACTCAAATCGTGCCACCTCTTGCAATTCTTTCGAGTCTTTAGCGCCTTCAGAATTCATCCCTTGGGCATCATAAATTATCAAGGAATTCCCCTCAGCTAAACAGGGAAAATATCCATACACCACCTGGGGATGTAACAAGTTCTCAGCAAGAGTTTTTTCCTTCCATTTCCCCAGAATTGGGTCAACTTTTTCCTTCAAAAACTGATTATACTCTTCCCTCGACTGGTCCTTTGGCTTCCGAAACTGCCATTGTCCAGCAATCAACGCCTGCAAATCGAGATACCACAAGACTTCCTCGAAGGAAATATCTTCTGGCTGGAGTATCTTGGTTCCCCAGAATGGCGGTGTTGGACGCTCAATATCCAAGGTTACCCCTTCTGAACGATTAGTATCTGGGGGAGTTGAAACGGGAGTTGCTGGTTGAGCGTTGTCTTTTGAACCATTCTCCTGCAACTTGTCAACCGCTGAACCATTCTGTTGCAACTTGTCAATGGGTAAGGTGTCAACGGCTACACCATTCTCTAGCTCATCGATAAAGCCTTTCATATCATCCCAGTTACCAGCTGATTTTGCTGGCATTAACTTATCCATGAAATGGAGGTCAGAAAAGGCATCTTTACCATAAACCACCTGACCGTTGTAGGTATTCTGACAGTCCTTATGGACAAATTTTGGTGTTAGGGCAGCACCCCCTAGAATAACTGGTACCGTAATTCCCCGCTCATTAAAGGTTGCCAGATTATCCTTCATAAAGGCGGTAGACTTCACCAGTAGTCCACTCATGGCAATACAGTCAGCATTGTGCTTTTCATAAGCATCAATAATATTGTCCACTGGCTGTTTAATCCCCAAGTTAATCACTTCGTAGCCATTGTTGGACAAGATGATATCCACTAAATTCTTGCCAATATCGTGAACATCTCCTTTCACCGTAGCAATTATGAAGGTACCTTTAGCATTCTTACCTGCTTCGGATTTTTCCATATATGGCTCTAAATAAGCCACTGCTGCCTTCATGGTTTGAGCAGATTGTAATACAAACGGCAGCTGCATTTGCCCAGAACCAAATAGTTCCCCTACCACTTTCATACCGTCGAGCAAAAAGGTATTGATAATCTCCAGGGGAGGATATTTTTCTCGGGCTTTCTCCAGTTGTTCTTCTAAACCAATCCGTTCCCCATCAATAATATGACGCTTGAGCCGCTCTTCTACCGATAGGTTTTCATCTTGAGAGCGATCGCGTTTTGTAGTTTTGCCTTCAAACAGGGTAGTCAGCTCCGCCAAGGGGTCATAGGTACACACATCCCCATCAAACTCTCGCTGATCATAAATCAGTTTTCGACAAACCTCTTGATGCTCTGGCTCAATCTTGGCTAAGGGTAAAATCTTACTAGCACTAACAATGGCTGCATCCATCCCTGCTTGCATTGCTTCGTGCAAGAACATGGAATTAAGCACAATTCGAGCTGCTGGGTTTAGTCCGAAGGAAATATTAGAAACCCCTAGGATAACATGACACCCAGGCAATTCTTCCCGAATCCGACGAATGGATTCGATTGTCCCTTTGCCGTTTTCCCGGTCTTCCTCAATCCCTGTGGAAATTGGTAACGCTAGCGTATCAAAGAAGAGTTCATGAGCCGGGATACCATATGCGATCGCATCGTTATAAGCACGTTTAGCAATTTCAAACTTCTTATCCGCTGTCCGGGCCATACCATCTTCATCGATAGTACCAATTACCACTCCCGCGCCATAGATTTTAGCTAACTCCAGTACCTTATAGAACCTAGGTTCCCCATCTTCGTAGTTAGTCGAGTTCAGGATAGACTTACCCCCAACCACCTTTAAGCCAGCCTCCATCTTTTCCCATTCCGTGGAGTCGAGCATCAGGGGTAAAGTGGAATTTGTGACTAAACGGGAGGCCAATTCGTTCATATCCCGAACTCCATCCCGTCCCACATAGTCCACGTTAACATCTAGGACGTTAGCCCCTTCCCTAATTTGGGATTTAGCCAAAGATACCAATCCATCCCAATCTTCTGCGTTGAGCATGGTGCGGCACTTTTTAGAACCACTAGCATTGAGCCGTTCACCAACAATTAGGAAAGAATTATCTTGCTCATAAGGCTGGGAACTGTAAATCGATGCTGCTGACGGTTCATGCTTAGGATGCCGTTCCTTGGGGGTCAGGGTTTTGGAAAGCTCCGCTAACTGTTCAATATGAGCTGGCCTAGTACCGCAACAGCCACCAATAACTTGTACTCCCAAATCCTCTACAAAATGCATCAGTGCCATCCGCAGTTCCATGGGAGTAAGCCTGTAGTGAGCATGCCCTCCGACATTTTCCGGTAATCCAGCATTAGGGATACAAGAAACCACAAATGGGGAACACTCAGACAAGTATTTGATATGTTCCTTCATTTGCTCTGGCCCAGTGGCACAGTTAAGACCAAGGATATCAATGGGGTAGGGCTCTAGAATCGTTAGCGCCGCATTAATTTCTGACCCCACCAGCATAGTACCCATCACTTCCATAGTGATCGATACCATCAGTGGCAGTCTTGCCCCTTTTTTTTCAAATACCTCTTCTATGGCATTCAGGGCTGCCTTAATTTGCAGCACATCCTGACAGGTTTCAACGATCAGCAAATCAGAACCGCCATCATACAACCCTAAGGCTTGTTCCACATAGGCGTTCTTCAAGGTATCAAAATCAATATGTCCCAGGGTAGGGAGTTTAGTACCAGGACCCATGGACCCTGCCACAAACCTAGGTTTTTCTGGAGTTGAGTATTCCGCTGCCATGCGTTTCGCTAGTTCCGCAGCAGCTTTATTTAGGTAATAGGCTTGGTCAGCTAGATCATATTCTGCCAGTACAATCGAGGTACCGCCAAAGGTATCCGTTTCAATCACATCTGCTCCCACCTCCAGGAAGCCCCGATGCACCTTTTCCACTGCTTCTGGTTTAGTATGGACAAGGTACTCATTACATCCCTCGTACTCAGGTCCACCAAAGTCTTCAGCGGTAAGGTTTTGGGTTTGGAGAGAGGTTCCAGTTGCCCCATCAAATACGATAACCGGGCGCTTTGGGCTATGGAGGTGATTGAGAAAAGGGCTATTCATAGATTCAGTTGCTATTTATTGACTTCAGTGGTGTGTTAACCGTTGACAGTTTACGGAATTTTATTCATTTATCTCGGCTCTTATAATTAGTTTATCAAAAATCGCCAAAATTATTTTATTTTCTTTTTGGTATAATTTAAAGATTAGACAAAATTAGGTTTAAACGAGACTATAATTAGTTATTTTTTATTAGTATTAAATTTTAAATTACTTTAATAAATTCAGGCTAAGCTAAATAATATTTTCAAGCTAAAAAAGCTTATTTTTTAAACTATTAAACTTAAATCATATTTATTGATCATGATAAACTATACTCAATAATAGTGATTAACATAAACAATATAAACTTAATTAGTTATTAGTATACTTTCAAAGTATACCAACTCTAAAACTATCCAAATCAGTACTATAGCAGTTCTAATACTTATGAGGTACATAGGATGTTTTGGGTGCATCTCCTAAAAGTTGTTTGACAAGGTGGTGCGTTACGGGGCGGGCTGTCTAAACCCTGGCGCTTGAGCGGAAAATGAGGCCCCCCTAACACACCCTACGCAACTTTTTTACAAATATGAGATGCACCCGATGTGTTCCCTGTTCCCTATTCCCTATTCCCTACTCCCTACTCCCTGTTCCCTATTCCCTATTCCCTATTCCCTATTCCCTGATTAACCCATTTAGCCTAGACGATCAATTTAAGCCAATGTGGCCATACAACTAGAGATAAATCGTTTGTAATAAGAATATAAGACTTGATTCCCTATTGGGAAAAAAACAAGGAGAAATTAACATGGCAGTTATCAACGGTGATAAGGGGAATAATTTTCTCGTTGGTACTCGGTTTAACGATGAGATCAATGGTTTTGATGGCAAAGACGTACTCTTCGGTGACAGAGGTGATGATACCCTAAATGGAGGGGATGATTGGGACTTTCTCTTTGGGGGAAGAGATAACGATTCCCTCAACGGTGGCGGAGGTGATGATTTGTTGCTTGGGGAGCAAGGCGATGATACTCTTGATGGTGATACTGGCAATGACAGACTGTTTGGGGGGAGTGGCAACGATAACTTAATGGGTAGCTTTGGCAAAGATACCCTCAACGGTGGCAGTGGCGATGATACTTTAGTTGGTGTGGATATCTTTGACGAACAACCTGGTCAGTTGGAGAGGGATACCCTCACTGGTGGTGTAGGCAAAGATACCTTCGTTCTCGGAGATCCCTTCACAGTTTATTATGATGATAGTCAAGTTCGATTCATCATTCAGCCCCCTCCCACAGAACCCCCTCCAAGCTACGCTTTGATTACTGACTTTGAACCCGGTAAAGATGTGATCCAGCTCACAGGAGCCATACAGTATACATTAGAAGATGTTGAGCTTCTTAATGGCGATTCTGGTCTAGGAATCTTCTTCGATGCTGACGGTTTTGATGGTAACGGTTCTGAGCAACTAATTGGTATTATCCAAAGCCAAGAATCCTTAGATGGCCTGCAAATTAATATTGGTCGGGCAATTACGACTATTTCTTAATTCCCCAAAAGAGAGTGTGGAAAGTGTGAGGAGATTTTGAGTGGTAATGGGGTATCGAAGGATGGGATCGCCTCAAGTAAGAAATGCGATCGCTTAGCGTGACCTATGGTCAATCGCGTAACGTGGCCTAGGTCAATCCCGTAACCTAACCTAAGCCAATCGCATTCATCCCATCCTTAGATACCCTCAATTTTCTCCTGTTTCCTGTTCCTTTGTTTCTTAACTAAAAATTCTATCGCTATTTCAGCTTTCTGTCTTTTGTTGTCGTCAAAGATAGGAAGCTGTTTTTTTTATTACCAATAATAACTCGAATTCACTAAGCTATCAGCATTAGACTAATGCTGACGCTTATTGTTAACAATATAAACCAAATCTAGCAATTCTCTATGGCATGAGGTACAAAGGGATCCCCCTAAATCCCCCTTATCAAGGGGGACTTTGACTTGATAAATCCTAGAAAGGGATCCCCCTAAATCCCCCTTATCAAGGCAGGGCTGTTTCATTCTAACAAAAGCAAAAGCCTAGACCACCTGCCACTCAGCCATCTTTGGCCTTCTGTAATTGATAAAAAACCTAAAAATCTAAAAAGATTCAGAGCAATGGTTTGGAGAATAGATAAATTAGTACGAGCTTGGAAGTTATCGATGGGAGAATCATCTTCTTTTAAAATCACATCTTTAATCCAATGGAGCTGATTCTCTATCAACCAATGTCCTCTAATTTTCTGTAAAAAAGTTTCCGCTTTTTCTTTCAAGCTACTAATATAGTAAGCCACTTGATGATACTCTTTATTACCTCTTTTTCCTCGTCTTTCAACTCGGACTAAAGATTTAATCCCACACCAGCTAGTGTTGAGAGAATCTATAGTATTAAATACTGAAACTTGACGCTCTACTCTTCGACCATGACTGCGCTCTTTCTGTAAACTTGTGCTAAGAGGTTTATGAGTATTAGCAACAAATTGTAAAGTTTCATATAACTTTTTTTGATTCTTTTTAACACAGACGATATAATGGTTTCCAGATTCAACTATTGATTGAGTAGTTTTCTTTTGACAGTGCAGAGCATCTAGAGTGAAAACTTTATTTGTAAACGAGGAATCCCTTACCAGCTCATTGACTTGCGAAATTTCTGAACTTTTTTTGTTCTCGAACCGATTCATTCCTAAAACTAGTCCAGTATTTTGGCTATACAAAGAAACTAGTGAAACAAAATTTTGATAAGAGTTGTTATAATTAGTGACAGTGCTTTTCAAAGTTTTACCATCAATACAAATCCAATCTCTCAACTCATTAGTCTCAACAAGACTACTAGACCATTGATTAAATATTTCCTGAAGATTTGACCAATTTACTCCCATTAATACTCGTCTAATTGTTGAATAAGATGGAACTTTTTTAGAGGCAATATTAAATTTTTTAACAAGTAAATGTTGATGTGTTTTCGCAAAATCACCAATGGCTCTATAGCCTAAATATCCCTGCATTGTTGCTAAAATTATGATCAATAATACTAACCATAAGGGATGCCTTCTTCCTCGGTTACTGCGAAAGTCCTTGACTTGTTTGAGTTTTTTAACTAGACTGTTCATATCTAAAATCATTTGATAAAAATCGGCGTTCGCTATCATTTTACAATGAGGCGAACGCCATTTTTTAAGTAGATCTAGCTGACAATGAAACAGCCCTGCCTTATCAAGGGGGACTTTGACCTCATAAATCCTAGAAACGCTCTAAACCAAAAGCTGATGATAACAACACGATAAAGTCATCAGCTTTTTTTCATACTATTTCCTATTACTTATGCCCACAATATCCACACTTTATACACTCTAATGTTACCCATATTTCGTAATAAAAAAAAATTCCTAAATTTATTGACAATTAGTTAATTTATTTATATATTAATAATGTGAACACTTAAGAGAAAAGATTCTGATGACTGAAAACATTCCCCCCACCCCGGACAAGCAAGGTAGCCAACCTAAGAAATCCAAGCTATTGTTAATCGGAACTCCTAAACAGGTTCGCGATACAATTAATGCTCTGTATTCCCTTAAGTATGCATATCCCTACGAGTGGAGCACTCCCGAGCCCACCGAAAAGCCTGGTGAGGTGATGACCACTTTGGTCGGATATTTTTACTTAGACTAGGATAGGAATTTGCCAGCGATGCAGCGCGGTCTTGGGGGTTTCCCCCATGAGCGACTGCATCAAGACAGGGCTTTTGCGCCCTGGCCACTATCAAGATTAAACGTTGTTTTATGAAGCGGGATGAAGTAGTATGGATTAGCATAAATCGGAGGTTAAAATGTGGTTGCTTTCGAGCAATTGCTGACTAACTCTGGTGGAATGTTTGTAGTCATCAGAATTGATTTCATTGAGTTGACCTAAAGTGTACTCATTTTTGTTTACACTTTAGAATTCGGTCAAGACTTGGGGTTAACCAGAACTTGACCGAATTTTTTTTATTGCTATTTATTTGAGCTATCAGCAGTCAGCAGTCAGCGGTCAGCGGTCAGCTGAAAGCTTACCTTCATTCTTTCTAGAAAGCGCTATAGTTAGAGAAATTATTAATTCGGTGAACTACTGACTAGGAGCAGGAAGTAGGGAGTAGGGGTAAATAAAAATGGACGAACAAAGATTACAAGCATACGTCAACCTGATCAACCAACTGCTAAATTGTTCCAGGGGTGAAGAAGTCCAAATTATTGAGACCAACCGCGAGTTAGTGGATGCATATTTATCGCATATAATGGCACAAGTAGCAGAACAACTAGCAGCAAATTGCCACCAAAATAGCGCTGACTTTTTACTCAGTCTCAGGAGTAAGCTTTTCTATGCTAATCCCTCATTCCAAGACTATTTGCAATTCTTAGAGGAAGTATTGGAAGCAACTCACAACAGCAATGGCGACCCGAAAGTCGTCTACCCACTCCTGCAAGCAAACTTAGACAAACTCGATGATAACTTTATCGATATCCTGCAAAACTGGACAAGTGCTAAATTATCAGAAGCGCAATCAGAAACAGCAGAATACATCGCTAATACTATCTGGAATTTCAGCTACCTGATCAGCAATTTTCGTCTTGGTAATAAAGCCAATAACATGGAAATCGCCATTGCTGGTTACGAAGAGGCGCTAAACGTCTTTACTTGTGAGGGTAACCGGGAAAGTTGGGCAGCGATTCAAAACAACCTGGGGAATGTCTACAGTAACAGAATCCGTCACGACCGGGCTGAGAATCTAGAACTTGCTATTGCCGCATACCAACTAGCTTTGTCCGTTCGCACCAAACAAGACTTCCCCATCCAGTGGGCATCAACTCAAAACAACCTGGGGAATGCCTACAGTAAAAGAATCCGTCACGACCGGGCTGAGAATCTAGAACTTGCTATTGCCGCATACCAACTAGCTTTGTCCGTTCGCACCAAACAAGACTTCCCCATCCAGTGGGCATCAACTCAAAACAACCTAGGCGGTGCCTACTGTGACAGAATCCGCGACAACAAGGCTGAGAATCAAGAACTTGCCATTGAAGCATACCAATTAGCTTTGTCCGTTTACACCAAACAAGACTTCCCCGAAGAGTGGGCAATGACTCAAAACAATCTGGGTAATGCCTACCGTGAAGGAATCCGTAGCGACAGGGCTGAGAATCTAGAACTTGCCATTGAAGCATACCAACTAGCTTTGTCCGTTTACACC
>NZ_CEYLVT010000054.1:0-10982 GCF_982860115.1 Moorena sp. | reverse complement strand
GAATCTAGAACTTGCCATTGAAGCATACCAACTAGCTTTGTCCGTTCGCACCAAAGAAGACTTCCCCATCCAGTGGGCATTAACTCAAAACAACCTGGGCATTGCCTACTGGGAAAGAATGCACCACGACAGGGCTGAGAATCAAGAACTTGCCATTGAAGCATACCAACTAGCTTTGTCCGTTTACACCAAAGAAGACTCCCCCATTGATTGGGCAATGACTCAAAACAACCTGGGCATTGCCTACTGGGAAAGAATCCGCAACAACAGGGCTGAGAATCTAGAACTTGCCATTGAAGCATACCAACTAGCTTTGTCAGTTCGCACCAAAGAAGACTTACCCATCCAGTGGGCAGGAACTCAAAACAACCTGGGCACTGCCTACTATGAAAGAATCCGTGGTGATAAGCAAGAGAATCTGAAAAATGCTATTGCAGCATACCAACTAGCATTAGAAGTTTACACCCCAGAAGGCGATCCGATTAACTGTCTCACAACTTCCCGCAACTTAGGCAACCTTCACTTTAACCAAGGTAACTGGCAACCCGCCATCGATGTCTACCAAACAGCAATCACAGCAGTAGAAATCAGTCGCAGTGAGGCAATGAATGATCAACGCCGCCAAGAGATTATGGCTGAGGCAATACGAGTTTATCACAAACTAGTGCAAGCCTATATCAATATAGAACAGAACGATAAAGCCATCGAAACAGTCGAACGCAGCAAAGCCCGGGACCTAGTGCAACTGCTCAGCAACCGCGACCTTTATCCGAAAGGTGATGTTTCCCAACAGATAATCACCGAGTTAGATCGACTGCGTCGAAACATTCCATCCTTGGAAAAACAGTTACAAGTGGTTTTTGAGAAACTATTTGGAAATAGGGATGAAAAACAACAACAGCAACGACAATCTTTAGAGGAGTCACGGAAACGACTACAGCAAGAATTACAGCAGTCGCGACAGCAGCTAGATCAGGTGCTCAAAGAAATCAATGATAACTATGACCCCAATTTCAGTCTAACTCAAACCGTGGAAACTATTCCGTTTAAGGATATTCAGAGCCTGATTGATCAAGGCACCGCTATGATTGAGTGGTATGTTACCAGGGATAACATTCTTACTTTTATTGTCACCAGTCACAAGCAGCCCATAGTTGTGTCATCCTCTGCTGAAAAGCTGAAAACGTTGGAAAAGTGGGATAAAGACTATACCAATGCCTACCGTAACCAAAAAAATCAATGGATAACCAATCTATCCACTCGCCTCGCAGAACTCGCTACAATATTAGATATTGATAACATTATTTCCGAGATTGATCGAGTATTTGAGACAGAAGGTGGTAAATGCGATCGCTTAATTCTAGTGCCCCATCGTTTCCTGCATCTGTTTCCGCTCCACGCTCTACCGTTATCAAAAGGTAATTTACTTCTAGACCGCTTTAAAAGAGGCGTAAGTTATGCTCCTAGTAGCCAGTTACTGAAACTAACGAAACAACAAGATCGCCCCGACTTCAATAACTTATTTGCCATCCAAAACCCCACTAGACCTGAAGCAAAACCCTTGCCTGGCTCGAAACTAGAAGTTGATAAAATCCGACAATACTTTGACCCAAACCACAGTATAATTCTTGCTGAAGCAGACGCAACAGAAGCCAAACTAAATCAAAATATCAAGGAACTCCGCTCTGCTCACTGTGTCCACTTTTCCTGTCATGGCAAGTTCGAGCCTAAATCTCCCCTAGAATCAGCCCTACTTCTAGCAGATGCAGACCTAACCTTGTATAAAATCTTTAAACTTGATCTCAATCAATGTCGTATTGTCGGCTTTTCTGCCTGTGAAACTGGGATGACCCTTTCAAGTAACAAAGAATCAAGTAACAAAAACGAAGATCTTAGCTTACCTAGTGGTTTAGATGAATATATTGGTTTGCCTAGCGGTTTTCTCTATGCAGGTAGCCCTAGCGTTGTCAGCACCCTCTGGACAGTGGATCCTCTAGCCACTGCTTTATTAGTGATCAAATTCTACAAAAACCTGAAACGACTGCCAACATTAGAAGATGGGGATGTTTCAACTGCCTTAGTTAACGCCCAATTCTGGTTACGAACACTGAACAGTAAAACCTTGCTAAGAATCCAAGAAAGCCAACAATTTCAAGGTTTGATGGCTGAAATATTTGAAAACAATGACGACTATTATTGGATATTCGATGACTTACTATCTGCTGCCATTAACCGCAAACCCTATCCTTTTGCTAACCCCTATTATTGGGCCGCTTTCGTAACCACAGGCACTTAGGGGTTAGGATCGTAAGAATTGCAAAATTTTTCCATGCCTTCTTCCTGGATATAGATAGCAAATGGAGTAGCAACTATTCCGGCTACTACCGGTGGACATCCTAGTAATCCAGCCAAGAAATCAGCTATTACTGGTATAAGTGCAGGCAAGTGTTTTTCTCTCAAATTTTGATATTTCGGCTGACAGATATAACCATGACATTTCCGAAGTATCTCTGTAAACCAACGCAAGTCAGCCTTATCGTGTACTCCTTCAATTCCATTCCGAGTGGCTAGGGATTCAGCAGCATTCTCTAATATACCCTTACGCTGTTCGATTACCTTAAGAGCTTCTAGCGCTTGTGGATTATTGGCCAGTTCGGAACGTAAGTTTGAAATCTGTTCTGATGTAAGTGTAGTCATCAAGTTAGTAGAGTAAACTTGCTGAATTTGACAACACTTTTCAGTTTACAACAATTGTTATCAACAATAGCATTTTTTATGATATTTACAGCGTTTATCATAGCTATGAGGTACACATTCGTTTTTCCCTCTTGCCTCTTGCCTCTTGCCTCTTGCCTCTTGCCTACTCCCTATTCCCTATTCCCTTTACTCTATAAGGTAGCTTAAAATTGTCTTAACCCTACTCGACACTGCCTGCTTTCTTCAAAAACCTTCAGGGCATCCGTGAAATGAATTGTACCAACAGGGGGGCGCTAAACAACAGAGCGATATCAATAGCGGTGATAGTTGCGAAGCGAATCTGTTGATTAGTCATAATTACTTATTTCCTCATTTATCAAGGTAGCTTAAATTTTTTTAACCCTACTCGACACTGCCTGCTTTATTCAAACACTCTCAGGGCATCCGTGAAATGAATTGTACCAACAGGGGGGCGCTAAACAACAGAGCGATATCAATAGCGGTGATAGTGGCGAAACGAATCTGTTGAGTAGTCATAATCACTTATTTCCTCCAGCAGTTATCTAAAACTTCTTTAAAGTTGATGTGAATATACTACAGTCCACAGTAATTTCACTGCATGGACTTAGCTCACCCACCATAGTGATTTTCCAGACTAATTGGTGTGATCTGGATCACAATCGCAAAGGGAACAGGGAGTAGGGAGTAGAAATGCTCGCATTTGTATTTGAGTTGTAAACAGAATCCCTGAGGCAAGAGGCAATAGGCAAGAGGCAATAGGCAAGAGCTAATCAACTATATAGAGATTATCGGCAATGGAAAAAACTATAATCTTTGTTTACAATTCATTTGGAAACCGGATCCCAATCCAGTAATTTTATTTGATGCATATAAAATTAAATTTGTCAAGCCACTTTACTGAACTTTTAGTCTAGGCAAAATGTCCTAGAAGGCTGTGGTAAATTTAACTCAAAGACTGGAGAAGCTTGCCAATCGAAAAGGTTGGTATAGGGAGGATTCCGTTCCCTAGATTCTCATCAGTCAAGGGTGTATCTGAGGGTGTATCTGATTTTTATTCAACCGCTGTTAATGCAACTAGCTCGCTCCGGATTAGGTAGCGCTAGCCCTGTATCAAGAGGTAAACATCCAAAGCGGCAAATTAATTTGTAATCAGAGTTAAACATTCTGCTGATGACACCCTTTTTTCGCAAGGCTTTTGCCCATCTACCCAAAAAAACTCCTAGGTCACACCAATCAGATGGTCACTATAGCGCTAATCAAGCCTCTACTTCTGTGAGGTCTGATACTAAAGCAGATCATCCTCGGCCTTCGTTCCAAAGATATTCTTTAGTCCTGCTATTATTCCTCAGCTGTAGTATTTCCATTGGGTTAACTACAAAGTTAGTGTATGCCCAAAGTGATGGCAGTAACAGCGATTCCAACAAAACCCTACGGGAGAGTACCATCGAGGAGCTCAAGGAAAAATCTCAACCGACCTTTGCTCTACCTTCCCCACCAACTAAAGCTCCTGAGATCGATGCTCCTGCTGCTGGTCAGTACATCCTAGAATTCAATCGTAGCCCAGTAGTAGGGTCTCGTCTTAGTTTAAAAGGCATCTATGACGAAGCACGGCTAGGGTTTACCCGTCCCCGAGATTGGCAACTGAAATCTGTCAAAGCCTTGATTCGCTTTCGCCATTCTCCAGCGCTCTATGCTACTCGCTCTAATCTTACCGTTCTAATTAATGGTGTTAGCGTTGGCAGTATTCCTCTCAACCGCCAGAAAGGGGAAATTGGGAATGTGCTCTTTAATATTCCTATCGACCAACTCCGTAACTACAACCAAATCACAATTGCGGCGCTACAGAATAACTCTCCTACCTGTACTCAAGACCCCTATGATCCTTCCCTATGGACAGAAATTCTGCCGGATTCTAAAATAGTCTTTGATTTTGAACCCCAACCGGTTTCTCTAGACTTTAATCGCTATCCTTACCCGATTTTTGATGACCTGAGTCTAGAACCAAATCAAATTACTTATCTGTTGCCTAAAAAGATTGATGATAATTGGTTAACTAGCACTGCTCGTTTCCAAGCTTCTTTAGGTAGGCTAGCGGATTATCGTCGCCTGAATACGTCCTTGGTGAAATCTGTTAAAGAGGCGAGTGGAACGGGGATTAATCGCTTTTCTGGTAATCGGTTGGTGATCATCGGCACACCAGAACAACAGCCAGAACTCAAATCCCTGAAACTACCCCTTCCGGTCGGAAAAAATCAGATTCTCGATGCTAAGGACAAACCCTTACCACCGGATGTCGGGGTCTTAATGTTAACCACCACTCCTGGCAATGAAGCTGCAGTATTGGTAGCAACGGGTAATGGGCCAGAAGGAGTGGCGAAAGCAGTACAGTTTTTAGTGCAATCGGAAGACCGTCAAATTGCTACCAGTCAAGTGATCTTAGTCGAAAACCTCGACGAAGTGCCAACCCCTGAACCCCGTGATTGGCCAGACTATTTACCTCTAGAACCCACATTCAAGCTCAGCGACCTCAAAACTCCCTACAATCAGCCCATTGAGGATATCACAGTCAGGGGTTCCGATTCTCCACCCATTACCATTGACTTCCGGGCATTACCGGATGATAAGTTTGAGGGGGATAACTATATGAACCTAATTTATAGCTATAGTCCCCAAATTAATCCCAAAACCTCAGTAGTAGAAGTCAAGCTAGATGGCATTGCTCTAATCGGTAAAAAGCTAAAGTCCATCGATGGTGGAACTAGAGAATCCCTGAGGGTTCCCCTGCCTACTGATAAAATTAACCCCTATTCTAAAATCCAGGTCGATTTTCGTCTTGATGCTCGGGAACGCCGCTCCTGTAGCAAAGTAACTGACCAACAGCTTTGGGGTACGTTGCACAGTGATACAAATTTTGAACTCCAGCGCAGTACTGTTGCCAAAGTTCCAGATTTGGGGTTGCTGAAAACAGGTTTCCCCTTTGCTGCTCCTCAGGATTTATCCAATACCGTTATTGTGCTACCAAAAGACCCCTCAACCAGTGTACTGATGACATTACTACAGTTCACTAACAGACTGGGACGGTTAAGCCAAGCGGAATCAATCGAGTTATCAGTTTACACAAAAGATTCTTTACCCACTGAAGAACGCAGTGACCATCATCTGGTAGGAATTGGGACTCAAAATAAATTTCCTTTTCCCGAAATTTTCTCCTCTGGTGGCTTTAAATTAAAAAATGTCTTGACAAGGCAGCGCAGTGATAGTCAGATTCAAACCTGGTCTGATCATGATGGGGTGATCAAAGAAATTATCTCGCCATGGAATAAAGAACGGGTGCTCCTTGCTCTAATTGCTCAAACTAACCAAGGCTTAGAGAAAGTCCAAGACTTATTAAACCAAGACCCACTATTCTCTCAAATTAAGGGAGACACGGTACTGATTAGTGCTAACTCGGAAAATCCCGATATTTATGACCAAAATTCTTATAATATGGAGTTTTTCAAGCAAGAGCGCAAGCGTCAACTGGAAAAACCTAAGTTGACTCAGCAAATTTTTAACTTCATAATAAGAAGTTGGTTGATGTTAGCTCCAGCTATTGTAGCTGCTACCCTGATTAGTTACGGTGTTATTCAGTTTTATCTACAAAAAATGGCTAGGGATAGAAATTAATGACTATTCCATTTTTAAAGATTAGGTCAAAACCGGGTCAAAGAGGCTTGGTGACCACACCCCAACAGCGAGAGAAACTAACAGTATGGGTAGTGGAAGACTTACCCTATATATTTGGCCAGATTTTACAGTGGCTAAGTCGCCGTCAATTGCTGTTGCTGATTGTATCCTTACTCTTGCTATTCATTCCTCTAATTACTGCTCGCCCACCCATTTGGCAACAAGGGTTGCTTGGTTTTATTTTGTTCCTGGTGGGACGGGTGATTATTCAGATGGAGGAAGATAAACCTAAGCGTAAAACCAGTGAATATCTCCACTTATTGTTGGTTTTACTTAGCGGTTTCACTACCTTACGCTATTTTTATTACCGCACTCGATATACCCTGAATTTTGAAGGGTGGCTGAATATCGTTTTTTGCTTGCTGTTGTATGGAGCAGAATTTTATGCGATCGCTACCTTATTCTTGGCTTACTTTCAAACCTTAAAAATCAAACAACGTCAAGCGGTTAGTTTGGAAACTATTCCCCAAAAGGAGTGGTTTAGCGTTGATATTTACATTCCTACCTATAACGAAGATATCGAAATTGTCCGCAAAACAACCTTAGCGGCTTTAGCCGTTGACTATCCTCCTGATAAAAAATCGGTTTATGTCCTTGACGATGGCAGAAAGTATCCAGAGCGTAGGGAAAAGTTGCGCCAAATGTGTGAGGATTTAGGCTGCGCTCTGCTGACTCGGGATAACAATGACCATGCTAAAGCTGGCAATATCAACACCGCTTTTCACAAAACCACTGGGGATTTAGTCCTTATTCTGGATTGTGACCACATTCCCGCTAAAAACTTTTTGAAAGAAACTGTTGGCTTCTTTTTTAACCCTAAGGTTTCCTTTGTCCAGACACCCCACTGGTTCTACAACCCAGATCCCTTTGAGCGTAATTTGCTCACAGAAGGCAGAATACCTGTGGGTAATGAACTGTTTTATAAGGTGCTGCAAAAGGGCAATGATTTCTGGAATGCAGCTTTCTTTTGTGGTTCTGCGGCGGTGATTCGGAAAACCCACGTGATGGAAATCGGAGGTATTGCCACCGAAACCGTTACCGAAGACTGCCATACCGCCTTCCGTCTGCACTCAAAGGGTTACGAGTCGGTCTACTACGACAAGATTATGGTGGCAGGTTTAGCGCCAGAGAAATTTTCTGCCTATATCGGTCAACAGGTACGTTGGGCTAGGGGAATGGCTCAGATTCTGCGCCTGGAAAATCCCTTGTTCAACCGGAAGGTGAATTTGAGCCTGCCCCAACGGTTGTGCTACATGAGTGCCACATCCCACTTTTTCTTCGGCTTCCCGCGATTGATGTATGCGATCGCACCCACTCTATTCTTATTATTTGGCATCAATTCGGTGAAAGGTCTGGGTTATGAAACCTTGTGCTATGCTCTGCCTCACGTTATCTTATCGATGCAGACCAACCACATTCCCTACAAGCACGTCCGTTTTTCCTTCTGGAACGAGATTTTTGAATTTGCCCTATCATTCCAGGCAGGAATCGTTACCATCTTAGCTCTGATTAATCCTAAATTAGGGTCTTTCAATGTTACCGATAAAGGGATGAATGTTACCAAGCGCAGCTTTGATTTTGATTCAGTCAGGTACTTGGTGTTAGTCGGTGCCTTGGCTACTGCTGCCTTGTTTACTGTACCCCTGTGGCTATGGTTAAGACCGGAAGATAGCCAAGCGGTGATTGTTAATGTGTTGTGGTCTATCTTTAACCTAATCCTGCTGATGGCTGCTTGTCTAGTTGCTTTCGAGCAACCCCAACTCCGTCGAGCCCACCGGATGCCAAGGAAGTTAACAGCTGTGATTCATACTCCACACCAGAGTTGGAGAGGTGAAACCGTTAATATTAGTGAAAGTGGCGTCCAAATTCTGCTGAATACCCGACCCAACATCCCTGATCAAATCAGAGTGGAACTGGAAGGAGACTATGGACACAAGTGCTTGCTCCGAGGGCGGGTGGTACGAGAAGTTGCCATGGGGGAGCAGGTGAGGCTATTTGTTGATTTTATTGAGGTCACCCGTACTCAGCAAGATGATCTGGTGTTAGTTATTTATTCTGATGTCAATGAGTGGTATTCCCAGAGACGATCTGAGACAGACCATCCTCTGGAATCCCTTAAGTTTATTGCTACGAGTATCAGACGAGTCTTCCGTGAATTCCGACCAGCTAAAGAGACCAAGGTACGTCAACAAGTTCAAACAGCAGTGCAATTATATTGGGATTACTGGAAAAACGATTCCGTTAGCGCGACAATAACCGAAATTGGGACTCATGATTTACGGTTGGAATTAGATGGTAAGCAGATTAGCAATCTCGATATCATGAAGCAAACTAAACCCATGGTCAGTTTACTGGTAACTCAGGAATCTAATCACGTAAACGATCTGAGTTTTGTGGCTCAGGTGGAAACTATAGAGCAGTTAGTTGATACCGGATCTATTGATTCGATTGCGATCGAGTTAACTTTCCCAGAATCAATGAAACAACAGCAACGGCTCAAAATTCCACAGCTTCTCAATCGCTTGGATTGATAGTAAACAGAACAAGGATTGACATCTCCCCCAGCTAAAGCACGGGGGATTCTCAAAGGATGTTACGCGGGAGGGTGAACCCGTCCCGCTCCACCTTTATATCGATATGATTTAGACAAGTGACTGAATAAATCGTACCGGTGTGGAACTGTCAAAGATTCCCTAACCACCTTAGTCAGGTCGAATGACTGTGTGGATACTTTTCTTAGGATGTTGGCAGCGCCGTTGGAATCGGCGTTGATCAACTTTCCTGAAGCAGTCCTGTACAAGCCACGTCTAACTCTTTTTCCAGAGGGTCTCCATCCTTTCGGCAAAGCCGACGCTACGCGAACGGGTTTTGCACCTAATGTCGGTAAAGAGTCACCATCCAAGAAAGACGCTTTGCTGGTATAAGATTCTTCTGTAATTATTAATTTTATTCCGTACTCCGGACAAAGCTGTTTCAGCCTGTCAATGAGTCGCTTAGTGGGAATAACTACAAATTTTTGATTACCTTTCCTCCCTATATTGGAACGATTCTTTTGACCTTCGTTCCAACCTATTACAATGTTGCCTATTCCATCATTTAGGCAGCGGTTAATAATGAATCTAGCAGCTTTGTTCACGGCATCTCGCATCTGATTGTTCCGCTTTAATTGAATTCTATCCAAGGTTGAATCCCAGTATCTTTCTGGCTTCCCGGCTTTATGTTTGGCAACTAACCGAGAATACCCTTGATTCATAGCCTTGAGTTTTTTACCATCGATGATAAAGCTTTTCCCTAAAGTCGAAACGCAGGTTAGCCAGTTATCGCCTCCATGATCTATACCCAGAGCGTGGGAATAATTTAGCTGGGGATTGGCAGTCACTGGCTGCTTACCATCATCAATAACCCAATCAATCCATAGCTGACCGTAACATGGGCGAACAGTTACCTCTTTTACCCAATCTGGATCCACGAATTCCGGAGGGGTTAAGGTTACCTGAGTTAGGAGTTCTGGCTTGCTTTCCTTGCTAACAGAAGGGTAAAATACTCCTTCCTTGTAAGTGAGTGCTTGCCTTGGAAAAGTAACAGAAGCAAAACCTCCTGACTTGCGGTAACGAGGAAACCTTGGCTTATCTACCTCTCCTTTGTAATACAGTCCTACTAACTGGTTGTAACTTTTGATCGCCTCTCCTACAGTCCTAAGGGTTTGTTGAGCAGACTGAGCTGCCATCGCCTTGTAATGAGGAGACATTTTTAAAGCTTTATCTATTTCGGGATATTTTATTCCACACTTGTAGGTCTTCCACCCTGTTCTCAGTTCATCCCCTCGCCAGTAGGTGGTAAAAGCTTCTTGTTCCTCTAACCATTTATAGTGTTTCTGTTTTACGTAATAAACAGCGCAATTAAACAGACTATTAGATTGTTGACACTGAAATTGCCAGAAAGCCTTTTCCTCTCCTGAGAATACAGCTTTTATGGGTATCGTCTTGTACACTTGATAACCTCGACCTTATTTGTTACCATGCATATAGTCTATACGTATGGTCTAAAAATGTCAAGCCAAAACCAGAAAAAATCAAAGAAAAAGATGAGAGGAGTTCCCGTCCTTTACGATGAACTAAAAAAACCACACACTATCATGTTCACAGACAGTGTATGGAAGTGGTTGCAGTTATCAGCTAAAGAATCTGGGACTAGTGTCGGAGAGTTTATAGAGCGTTGGGCTAGAAATCAGATTGAGGACACGACGCCGATATTTCCAGTCTCTCTTTTTCATCCCGGAGACGAAACCTTAGAATAAGGCAGCCTTTATGGTTGGTCGGCTATGAACAAAAGGGTTAAAACTTTATGATTAAGGCTGCCTTATTCTTACGGTAACTTCTGACCCCGGCTAAAGCACGGGGGTTCTCAAATTTCAGGAAGCTTTGATAGGGTCGCCTTTATAGCTCACGGGGTAACAACAAAGCTCAAACCTAGATAGGTGTTGGGTATTAGGTATTAGGTTTTAGGTATTGGGGAAAATGAGCGCGACTCGTGTTGTT
>NZ_CEYLVT010000053.1:0-36898 GCF_982860115.1 Moorena sp. | reverse complement strand
TTCTGGAAGCTTTTCCCTTAACACCTAGCGGCAAAGTCGATCGCAGGGCTTTACCTGCCCCTGATGCTTCAAGTTTGGTTCGTGAAACCAGTTTTGTTGCCCCCCGGGATTCGGTAGAACTGCAACTAGCTCAAATTTGGTCAGAGATTCTAAATGTTTCTCCCATTGGAGTTCACGACAACTTTCTTAAATTAGGCGGAGATTCCCTGTTAGCCACCAAAATTATAGGGCTAGTGCGCGATCGCTTGCAGGTAGAACTAGGGCTAAATTACTTATTCGAGTGTCCTACAGTAGCAAAGTTAGCCAAAATTGTTACCCAGCTAGGTCAAGAAGAGCGATCGAATCGTTTGCCATCCCTGGAACCCATTTCACGACAGCAAACCATTCCTTTATCCTTTGGTCAAGAACAATTGTGGTTTATCACCCAATTAGTTCCCTCTGAACCAATCTACAATGAAACCTTTACCATTCATTTGGGTGGGGATATTAATATCCAGGCATTATCAAACAGTTTTAAAGAACTCATCCGCCGTCACGAAATTCTGCGGACTACATTTAGAGTCGTCAACGGACAGCCAGTTCAGGAGATTCATCCCCCATCACGTTTGACTTTACCCGTGGTTGATTTGCGCTTCTTGCCGGAAACGGAACGAGAAACCGAAGGGTTGCGAATTGCCACCGAACAGCTTCGCACTGCTTTTGACCTAGCCCGAAGCCCCTTGCTGCGAGCCACTCTGATTCAGCTTGGAGAAACAGATTATCGGCTCTACTTGGTAGTGCATCATATTGTGGTGGATGGAGAATCCCTCACCAGTATATTTTTTCCGGAATTGGAAACCCTTTATGGGGCATTTTCTCAAGGCTTACCGTCACCTCTGCCGGAGTTAACCATCCAATATGCTGACTTTGCTGTTTGGCAGCGACAGTGGTTACAGGGAGCAATTATTTCCAATCAGCTTGCCTACTGGGAGAAACAACTGGAAAATTTACCCCAGTTACAACTTCCCACTGACCGTCCCCACAACCCACAAACCACCTTTGCTGGTTCGCGACTTTGTTTTACACTCTCAAAAGATTTAACCGAAAAGCTCAAAACCATCAGTCGTAAAGAAGGTGTCACCTTATTTATGACCCTAGCAGCAGCTATCAAAGTTTTGCTTTATCGCTATTCATCCCAAGAAGATATTGTCATTGGCACTGTCAACTCCCAACGCAACCGACCAGAGTTACAAGGGGTCATGGGAGACTTTCTTAATACTTTAGTTGTTCGTAGCGACCTCAGTGGGAATCCCAGTTTCCCAGAACTGTTAAAGCGAGTCCGAAATGTCATTTTATCCGCTTACGCCAATCAAGATGTGCCGTTTGAACAGGTGGTCAATGCTCTTCATCCCGATCGCCACGTCAGCCAAAATCCCCTGTTTCAGGTAATGTTTGTGCTTCAGCCCCCTTTAACTGATGATAAGCTGGGATGGAGGGTTAGCCAGTTAGAGGTAGATTCGGGCTGCTCGAAGTTTAACCTCACTTTTAATTTAGAGGAACGACCAGAGGGAATGATCGGGGCGATCGAGTACAATACCGATTTGTTTGATGCTACAACTATTGACCGGGCGATCGGACATTTGATGACTTTACTAGAGGGAATTGTTGCTAATCCAGAAACCTCTATTGCTCAATTGCCTTTGTTGACTGAAAGTGAGTGTCATCAGTTGTTAGTGGAATGGAATAATACTCAACTTGACTATCCCAGGGATAAGTGCATCCATCAGTTATTTGAGGAACAGGTAGAAAAGACACCAGATGCAGTGGCAGTGGTATGTGAAGAGCAAAAATTAACTTACCATCAGTTAAATTGTCAAGCGAATCAACTGGCACATTATTTGCAAACTCTGGGGGTAAGACCAGAGGTATTAGTGGGCATCTGTGTTGAACGTTCTCTGGAGATGGTAGTGGGATTGTTGGGGATTATGAAAGCCGGTGGAGCTTATGTGCCGTTAGACCCGAATTATCCTCAAGAGCGAGTTGACTATATTTTATCTAATTCAGAAACCAAAGTCCTGATTACTTCTAGTCAGTTGTTAAGTTCATTAGCCAAAAATGAAACTCAAGCAATTTGTTTGGATACAGACTGGGAGATTATTTATGAGTCAAATAAAACCAATCCTGAAAGCACGGTTAAACCCAATAATTTATCTTATGTCATCTTTACCTCTGGCTCAACAGGAAAACCGAAGGGCGTACAAATTTGCCATCAATCTTTGATGAATTTTATCAATTCGATGAAGCATGAGCCGGGGTTGAATAGTCGCGATCGCATCTTAGCAATCACCTCAATTTGTTTTGACATTCATACCCTGGAAATTTACCTGCCCTTAACAGTAGGTGCCACAATAACCTTAGCAATTCCAGAAGTAGCGATGAACGGGGAAAACTTGGCAGAGAAACTAGCCAATGATAGAGTGAATGTGATGCAATCCACCCCCGCTACTTGGGGAATGTTACTGAATGCCAACTGGTCAGGTTGCCCTGAGTTGAAAGCCATTTGTGGTGGAGAAGTGATGCCACAATCTTTAGGGGATAATTTATTAGAAAAAGTCGGCGGTTTATGGAATATATACGGTCCTACTGAAACTACCGTTTGGTCAACAATTAGAGAGGTAAAACCTAACCGCGCCAGTTTTCACAAAGATGCCCCTGAATCCATAGGTCGTCCGATTGCCAATACCGTTATCTACATCCTAGACTCTCATCTCCAACCCGTACCCATTGGTGTACCCGGAGAACTGCATATTGGTGGCGCGGGTTTAGCCCGAGGTTATCTCAACCGTCGAGAACTGACAGAGCAAAAGTTCATTCCCAACCCGTTTAGCAATAAACCAGGTTCTCGCCTCTATAAAACTGGGGATTTAGCTCGTTATTTACCCGATGGAAATATAGAGTTTATTGGACGTATTGATCATCAACTAAAAATTCGAGGTTTCCGCATCGAACTTGGAGAAATTGAAGCAGTACTTGTCCAACATTCCAAGGTACGAGAAGCTGTAGTCATTGCCCGCGAGGAAATTCCAGGAGACAAACGTCTAGTTGCTTATTTAGTTCCCAATCAGGAAAAAACCACAATCAATGATTTGCGTTCTTTCCTCAAGACTAAGCTACCCGAGTACATGATTCCTGCTGCTTTTGTCTTTCTCGAATCAATGCCTCTAACTCCTAATGGTAAAGTCAACCGTCGTACCTTGCCAATCCCTGATGCTTCAAGTTTACTTAGAGAAAGCAGTTTTGTTGCTCCCCGCGACTCTCTGGAATTACAACTAGCCCAAATTTGGTCAGAGATTCTCGGTGTTTCTGGCATCGGAGTCCGAGACAACTTCTTTGACCTCGGTGGTCATTCTCTGTTAGCAGTGCGTCTGATGGTCCAAATTGAGAAAGAATTTGGCAAAAATCTATCTTTAGCCGCCCTTTTCCAAGGCGCTACCGTAGAACAGTTAGGGATTCTACTGCGCCAAAAAACTAATACTCAGTCTTGGTCTGGCTTAGTTGCCATTCAACCCCAAGGTTCCCAGCCACCCTTCTTCTGTATGCCTGGTTCCGGTGGCAATGTGGTGTACTTCCATCAACTTGCCCGTCATCTGGGAAATGACCAACCCTTTTACGCCTTACAACCTCCATCCTTAGATGGGGTGTCGGAACCCTTTGGTAGTGTTGAAGAGATAGCCGCCTACTACCTCCAAGCCATCCAAACCCTTCAACCCTCTGGTCCGTACTTCCTCGGGGGTCATTCCTTTGGGGTTCTGGTTGCTTTTGAAATGGCACAACAGCTACAACAGAAGGGAGAAACCGTCGCCCTACTCGCCCTATTTGATCTTCCCGCCCCACTTCCTGGTAGCACCCCAAAACAGCTAGATTGGGATGATACCCGATGGTTGACTAATATTGCCCATATCCTAGAAATGTTATCTGGGAAAAATCTCGATATTTCCTATGAAACCCTCAAACCTCTAACTCCCGAAGCACAATTAAACTATCTCAAACAACAGATGGAAACCGTCAATCTGTTGCCACCTAATTCAGGAATTGAACGAGTGCGTGGGATTGTTCAAACGATTAAAGCTGACGAATTGGCTTTTATGAGTTATCTCCCACAAAGAAGCTATGAAGGTCGGATTACCCTGTTCCGCACCAAGGAAGTTTATCAGGATGAATTGGGAATGCTTGATGAAATTCCCACGGATCCAACTTGGGGATGGAACCAGTTTTCTAGACAAACCGTGGAGGTTTATGTTGTTCCTGGAAACCATAGTACTATGCTTAGTGAACCTCACGTTCAGATATTAGCTGAAAAACTTTTGATTATGCTAAACAAACAATAAGGCATGAAATTACACTACTACGGCAATATGTTAGGATTTCAAAAGAAAGAACCACAGAGCCACACCAGGACACAAAGAGAATCTATAGCTCTGTACTATCGTATATGTTACTTTATAGTATATACAACTCTGAGTAGTTAAAAATGAAAGCAATTACGAGTAATCAAGCCAAAGAACAATTAGATGAACTAATTGAGCGGGTCATTCTTGACGTCGAACCAACTATTGTATGTAATGATCAAGGAAAACAAGCTGTTTTAATGTCTTTAGATGAATTTAACTCTTGGCAAGAAACACTATATTTATTATCCAATCCTAGTAATGCCGAACATCTATTAAAATCAATTGAACAAGCTAAATCAGGTAAAAAGTTAATTAAAGAATTAAGTGATGAATGAAAATAACTTTTACTGAAGCATCTTGGTCTGACTATATTTGGCTACAAGAGAATGATAAAAGGCTCTTAAAAAGAGTAAACTTATTAGTTAGAGACATCATCATAAATCCATTTGATGGCATTGGCAAACCAGAGCCTCTCAAGGCAAATTTATCAGGATATTGGTCAAGGCGGATCAATTCTGAACATCGTTTAGTTTATGAAATTACTGACGAAGAATTAACAATTATTTCTTGTAGATTTCACTATCAAAAATAAATGATTAGCGATGCTCCTTGGCCTTGGCCTATTGGCCACGCTACGCGAATGGGCCACGCTACGCGAATGGAGCCGCTACGCGAGCGCATTATCTTGTCGATTGGGTTGAGGCAACGAAACCCAACATCATCGATCTCGGGAGGAAAATACCATAAAATCAAGGAAGGAGCAACGATCTATGATCGCCGAGTCATAGCTATTACCTCGTTGACCGTAAGTTCGGGTAGAATTCCTAAGCTTGGCAGAATGTCTGCATAACTGGCTGGACTTATTGTCCACGCCCCGGTTTACAGTCTACAAAACTTAATGCTTCGGTATCGAGAAAGCTGGCAATTGCCATCTCAATAACTGCTTCAATTGGATACTCAATTTCAGCAGCACGCTCAACGAGAGCAGCCTGAATATGTTCCGGCAGGCGTTCCAAGATGACCTTTGCATCAGTGGAGGAGATTCGCCCCAAAAGTTCTACCTGCATAAGTTTACTGCTCCATTGGGATTTTGACATTATAGGGAGGTTCGGTAGCCCTCAAGATGATAGCTTCTAGCTCCAATAGTAGCGCAGGGTTTTGCCAGTAGGAAATTGTATGCATAGCAATACGAACATCTTCGTCGCTATATTTGTCGAGCCATGCCCACAAAAAAGCTTTGTGTCCACCACTGAAGCGACCTCGCAAGCTCTTGGTCTTACCAATGTAAAGCAGTCCATCAGTTTTATGCCTGATGGCATAGATACGCCCGACGAGCAGGGATGTGGCTAAAATCACGGTTCAAGAGTTGGCATTTGTCAAAGGGAGTGAAGGCTATTGCGTCCAAGATTATTCGTGCTTGGTCTTTTACTTCAGAGTTATTCTTTGGCATGGAAACATCGGAGCTATTTGCACAGATGCCATGCTCCCACAGATTATGTGATGGTTGCCAGCTTTTTGCGATCAAACTGGTGCCGTAGGCAATCCCTTGCTACGAGCCGTAACTTGAGGTGGGCAAAAATCGGCAATCTATCAGTTCAATTGTTAAAGATATTTGTTTTGCCCAATCGACAAGATTGGCTTGAGCCAACGAAACCCAACATCATCGATCTCGGGAGAAAAATAGCAGAAAATTAAGCAAGGGGCAACGATCTATGATCGGCGAGTCATAGCCATTACCCCGTAGACCTTAAGTTCGCGCTGCCCTGTAGGCGTTGCCTGACCCTCGCCCATAGATCCAGGGCGTGTCCTACTCCCGTCCTTTTTCTGTAATATTATTACTGTAGTTTACGTCCACTTTTAGAAGTCCGCTTTCTGAGGCGCAGCCTAACCAAGATCATTTGCTGGAGCGGTAATGGTACTTCTGGGTGTAGTCCTTCTGATATATCTTCAAAGGTTTTGATTGACCCAGGATAAACCACAACTAGCCATCCTTGTTTGACAAGGCAGGCGTTTAAAGCTGACTCCTCAAGCAGGTATGTTATGCCTAGATGCTGCCTCAGCTCATCCAGTTGTTCTGTTTCTAGCTGTTGAACTCGGTTCAGATATTTTTGGGCAAATAAATTGACCAAGCCTTGAAAAGATTCATTTTTTTTGTAAAGGCTCTCAAGCTGCTCATAATATATATTAAACTCCGATTGCTGCTCAATTTCTGACGCTTTCTTGAACTTAAATTGACAGCTTCCGGAGTACTGCTCGAACAGGGAATAGTGTTCATTAATAAACTGCTCTCCAGTGCGAATTGCCTCCAACCGAGCTTCATCCCCTTTCACTCCCTGTCTCACCTCGATTGTCAGTCGGTATATACTATCAGTAACTAGGACTAGGCAAGCATTAAAGTTTTCACTAATCCATTTAATGCAGGGTTCGATGCGCTTACGATCAACAAAGTTTTTGCTGCCAAGGCTGATTCCGAAAATACACTTTTTATACTCAGACAGTGAGCTACGTAGGTGAGCGGGAGATACCTTAGATAAACTTGCTTTATACCCATAAATTATAGTATTATTAGTAGTAGACTTGGTTAAGTCTAACTCCTGTCTGTTTAGATCAATTCCTTTGCTAATTTTAGATCTAAGCAGCTTCAAATGCTCTAGGGAAAGCTGATTCCAGTCAAAGTTGTCAATGATCGTTTCTTCATCGCTATGACTATTCATACTGTTAATTGTTATGGTAAATGTTGTTGGAAGCCATCTGGACAAACAATAAGTATTATGCTATTATTAGCGTTTACTATTTTATCCACAGGTTTTTTACGAGCTTTATAGCCCTACGCGCAAGGCAAGAGGAATCCCCCCTACTGCCATAGTAAGGGGGGCGGGCAAGAGGCAAAAGTTCACTAAAGCAGCTGTTGCTGCTTGTATCAATGTCAAACACCTTAATGCCTAGTCCTATAACAATAGGATTTTGATAGACTCAATCAAGGGTAAATTGACTTATTCTGCTAGAAGCCATGTCTAGCCATTGACTATAGCTGTTTATAGCCTAATGAGGTACACAGGTTTTTTTCCTTGTTTCCTCTTCGCTCTTTTGTATTGCCTGTTCCCTGTTCCCTAGAACCAGGTACTCTCTACCTCACCAAATTGAAAACGGCTATATATACATCTAAATAAATATTGCCTTTTCGTTAGGAATCAGAAGATAGAAAGTTTTCAGCTTATCCTTTTTGGACAATCCAAAAAGCTGACACATATGAAAGTTGGATCCTATTGCCGCAGTTCTTCTCTAGGGTTTCCCTCAAACCAGTAAATAAAGAATTCTTCTGCTGCGACTCTAGGTTGATGTAGGTTGAGTAAGTACTCAACAAGGCCAGATAATCATCAATGCTATAGGTAGGTTCGCAGAGTACATATTCCGATTTACAGTCATAAAAATAACCGGAGTCTATCACCTTCTCTACAAATTCGTTCAGCTTTTCTAACTGAGTTTTTGTATCTTCAGCATATCGTCTCAGAGATGGAGCATGGATCTGATAGACCTCATCCAACATTTGGTAAACTTCAGGCTGAGGATGGGGTCTGGTATTCCACAGTATAATGAGTACACCATTCTGTTTTAAAGCAGCATTAACTTTGGCATACCCACTTCCAGGGGCAACCCAATGAAAAGCGGTTGCTGCTATAACCGCATCGAATCTCTGGGACTCTAGCTCCCACTCCTCAAAAGTAGTATTCTTAATCTCTACATTGGGATACTGAGCACAGTTTTGTCGCGCTAGCTTACAAGCCGACTCACTCGGTTCTATACAGACCATTCTAAAGCCTAATTGCCCAAAGGCTTTAGTTACAGTTCCAGGTCCACATCCTATTTCCAAAATTGTGGCATCATCTGGGAGTTGGGCTAACTCTACAGCCCGAGCAACTATCGTTTGAGGATAGGTTGGTCTGGTTCTGTTGTAGGCATCTGCTACTGAATTAAACCAGGTCTTGTTTTGTTGTGACGTTCTGATATCTGCTACTAGCTTGAACCAGTTTCCGTCTTGTGACAAATCTTGCATAAATGCTTGCTTATTAATGATTAGTTGTTGTCAGTTAAGCGGAAAGATCACAATAATTTGACCCAGGTACTTGATTCTACTGCCTAGGTTCCTCTGTTGTTGCCACTATCCCTCCAAATACTGCCATACCATAATACTTCCAAGGCACTGCCACCGAGGAAAATCCAGCAGTTGTCAGCATTTGCAAATGGGCATAAGTGGTGCTAAAGCGATCAGGACCAGAATAACCCTCAGAGATACTCGTTCCGAACTTAGCGCGAACTTCTGCTAGGGTCGTTCCCTGACTTTGCGCCCAATCCTCTCGCTTTTCCTGGTAAACTTGCTTGAGGGCTGGTGATTCTGGCAAAACCCGGTCAGCATTCCAAAACACGCCCCCTGGGTTGAGACTTTTCCGAATTCGCTGAAATAACTTCAGCTTCATCTCATCGGTAAGATGATGGATGGCAAAAGAGGAAACACAGACATCAAATTCTTCTGGTAATGATAAGTTGTAATTTGCCCAGTCACCAAAATCTCCCTCGTACGCTTTCCATCTATTGCTATATCCAGCCTCCTCAATTTTTGCACGGGCAAAAGCTAGCATTCGGGGGGAATAATCTAGCGCAATTACTTCAGCATTCCGACAGCGATCAAGGATTTTCAAACTGGTCTCGCCAGTACCGCAACCTAGATCCAGAATTCGCTGGGCAGAAGGAGGAGTACAACGGGCTAAAACATCCAGAATTTCCTCATAGCGAGGCATTAACTGGCGAATACCACTATCGAAGTTGGCAGTATCTGCAAAAACTTCTCCTTGAAAAATCTCTTTCATCAAATTAATGTTGGTATCTATGACTACTAATATAGGGATTTGTAGAGGAATAAACTACACAACCAGTGTTTCATTTAATGTAAGGAACCTCAATACCCAACATTATCACTCTCGGGCTTAAAATAGCAGAAAATTAAGCAAGGGGCAACGATCTATGATCGCCGAGTCATAGCTATTACCTCGTTGACCGTAAGTTCGGGTAGAATGCCTAAGCTTGGTAGAATGTCTGCTCCTGAACAGATTATGGGTAGGTCATCTCCCTGCCAGACCCAAATCTGCTGACGAGCGAAATCGATTAACCAGGCTAATTGTGTTCCATTACTGAGGCAATGAAGAATTTTGTTTTGCAAGTTTAAAGTGCTTTGGTCAGGGGAACGAATTTCAATCAGCCAATCGGGTGCTCCATCAAGGGGTCCGTCTTGATCAGGAAGATGATCCCAGGCAACGATAGCAATATCTGGTACTGGCGAGTAGGGAGGTATGATGCAGCGTAGCTCATGTACCGCTTCAAATAGATTGGTTCGATCATTGATGTAATTAACCAGATTGCGTTGTAGGCGGGAGTGAAAGAGGGTTGGCATTGGTTTTTGGACTGCTCGCCCATCAATTAATTCCCATGCCGGAGAAGCCTCAATATTGGGTTGAGTGAGAAATTCTCGGAGGGCAATCCTTGGGATCGACTGGGTCATAGCTGCTTACAAAATTTCACTGGTTCAGTTTATACCAACCATAGTAGAGCCCAAATCTTGCCCAGGGTTGCGCAAGAGAAGCATGCTTCCCTTGCCTGATCACAGACTAACCCTTTAAAGATTAGCTTGCCTAACAGTCTTTCTCATCCGCTTAAAGTTCCACAGACCAAACATTAACCAGAACGCTAGTAATCCTGTTGTTAGCAGTAACACTACCGATGGGCCAAATTGCACAATCAGTGCTGGTGCAGCAGCAGTAAACAAGCCACCACCTACTATCGGTTCAAAGAACAACTGTTTGTAGGCGAAACTCTCAAAAGCACCGGTATGGTTATCTGGGTCTACCATCTGGATCAACAAAATACCCGTTGCTGTCACTCCCATGGATTGTCCCATATCCCCGATGCCACGCTCAAACCAGTATCTGGGGAGTATACGGGGTGCGAGGAAAACAAATGCCCAGATGTTCCAGATGATGCCAGCGATCGCAAGAATTAAAAATGGCAAGAGGTTGTTTCCAAGCACTCTTAGGGAAATCGACGCTAATGCGGTGACAATTACTACATCTAACGCTACGCCAGAGATGCGCTCCTGCAAGGGTCGAATAATTAGTGACCCGATTCCTAGACGCACGGTGACGACTTGGACAATCAAACCACCAATTAGTGCCATGGGAAACAGAGGCACATACTGAATGACTTGAAAGCCACCGGCTCCCCAAGTCACTGACTCAATGAACTTGAGCACTGCCAAGATTACCCAGCCGATTGCGATCGCAACTCCTACAAAAGCAAGGTTCAATGACAGGGGATCTATCAGTAAACCATCCATTAATCTGGCTCTGGCTAACCTGACTTCCGTAGGTTCTCGTTGAATTGTCTGTTGAATTGTATTTTGAATTTTATCCCGAAACTGTTGTAGCTCACTGCTGGGATCAGGGCTCCTGTGGATGTATCCCTTGCGCCTGCCCCAGCTTGCTAGCCAGGTACCTGCGATCACTCCTGACAGAATACCGACTGTAGCCAAGCCTAGAGCCAAGTCACCACCGTCGTTAAAACCCAGTTTTCTAAAGGTATCGGTCATGCCAGCAGCGGTGCCGTGACCGCCTTCAAAGGCAATTTCGATTAATGCACCTGCGATGGGATCGACACCGAATATCGGACTCAACACTAACAGAACTAGCAGCAGTCCAATCACATATTGTCCCCAGGCCAGGGTTTGGCCGAATGCTACCTGAGGTGCAGCTTTGCGCCAAATTTTTCTGGGACTGGGGATCGCTTCACCTAAAAATAAGGCGGCGAAGACAACATTGATAAAGACACCAGGAGACTGAGACCAAACTGTTGCCATTGCTTTCGGAAACAGACCCCCAGCCAGTAAGGAATCTGTACCTGATACGGTAGATGCGATCGCACCCAATACTGCTGGGCCGAGTAACAATGCTACTCCCCCAGCAATAACTGATTCTGGTAGATAAAGGGATTGAAACAGCCGAACTTTCTGTTTAAGAAACCTGCCGATCAGGAGTAAAATCCCGATCATGATCAAAGCAAATAAAGCATTGATGAGCGTAAACATAGCACCTTCGCCTCAGTGGGATAGTTACACCACGGAAGTCAACTGCCTCTGGTAACTAAAAATTTAAAATTTGACGATAAAGCTTTGACTGTATAGCTTTAACAGTAAAGCATCGTCGGCGAGTTGAGTCTGTAGTGGTGAAGCTGAATAAAGGATTATTGTAACTCAGGCGAGAGAGAAAATTCCGTCTAGTCTCTAGTTTTTGGATCAGGCTAAACTGCTATAGCAGTTCTAAATGAATTGTGAGAATTTCTGATCGGAATTTCCCGACTCCCGACTCCCGACTCCCGACTCCCGACTCCCGACTCCCTTTGCTATATGATCAATACTCAAGCATATTTTATCTAACCCATGACTTCTACTCAATACCGTAATCCTGCTCCCACTGTTGATATCATTATTGAACTAATCGACCGACCCCATCGACCGATTATTTTGATAGAACGGGAGAATCCCCCCCTAGGCTGGGCAATTCCCGGTGGCTTTGTAGATTACGGCGAGTCGGTAGAAACAGCAGCGGTGCGGGAAGCTAAGGAAGAAATCAGCTTACAGGTTGAACTAATTGAGCAATTACAGGTGTATTCCGACCCTAGTCGTGATGCCCGTAAGCATACCATTAGTATTGTCTTTTTAGCAACAGCAACGGGTGAACCAAAAGCCGCTGATGATGCTAAAAACTTGGGCATTTTTCACCCTTGGGACGTGCCATCTAATCTCTGCTTTGACCACAACAAAATTTTGCAGGATTATTGGACTTATCGTCATTATGGGATTAGACCTAAGCTATCTGCAGACGTGATACAGTAAGTTATCAAGTAGGAATACATTGAACTAACCTGAATGCAAACATCAGCCTGTAATCCTGATAATTAAGAACGGTTCAGGAATTAGTTTTATGTCAATCAAGCATTCAATCAAGCATTCAGCTATAGCGATCGCGGCAGGGGCAATCGGTCTAATTGGGTTGTCGAGTATTGGTGGCGCTGCTAACGCTGCTACCGTTGTTAATGGGGGATTTGAAACAGGATACTTCAAAGGATGGAAAAGTGTTACCCAAACTGGTAGTTTGGGCAGCTGGGCTCTCACAAATGGAGCGAATAACCCATTCACAGGACCAATTCCCGGTCCAAGTCAAGGATTACTCTATAGCGTTACCGAGCAGTTCGGTCGTGGTTCCCACGTCTTGTTTCAAGATATCGTTCTAGAAGCAGGTTTCACCCACGAACTTTCTTTCGACTGGTTTGCCCAAGACACGTCTGGTGTTGGACTGATTGATGCTGGCACTATGGATTTTAATGTGGGAGCAAACCAACATTTCCGGGTTGATCTAGTTTCTGCTGGCTTTAATGACTGGTTTGGTCCATCTTCAGATGCGGGGGTACTAGCAAATATTGTATCTCCAGTAGCACAAACCAGTCTCGTCAATGGGTTTAATACTACCACATTTGATTTGACTCCCTGGGCTGGTTCTACAGTGCGTTTGGCTTTTCGGCAAGTTCAAACTCAGCTTTTCTTCAATTCTGGGGTTGATGCAGTAAGTATTCAATCTGAATCGACTTCTGTTCCAGAACCTGCTTCTGTGTTAGGTCTACTAGCAGTGGGTGTTGGCTGTGTCAGCTTGAAAACGTCAAAAGTTAAACGTCAAAAGTTAAAAGCCAATTGTTAGTCTGTAATTCAAACCAAAGACTAGTTTTATGCCACTAATTCAAAGCGTTTATTGGCATAAAAACCAAAATAGCTGTGACAGCATAGAGGAAGTATAGTTAAAATACAGGAACTTTTTAATCTTTGATTTGGCCACAATAACTTTTAGGAAGTAGAAAACAAATACTCTGTCATTATTATCAGTGGTTCGTGTCAAAACTAGTCACTGATTTTATAACTATGGCTCCTTGGCTTCATTGTTAGTGCGATCGCTATCAGCCGGAAGTGATACAGTAAGTCATCAATTAGGAATACATTGAACTAACCTGAATGCAAACATCAGCCTGTAATCCTGATAGTTAATAAAAGTTAAGGATTACAAACTCATGAACATCAAGCCCTCTTTAATGGCAGCTGCGACTGTAACCATCGCTGCATCTACATTGACTGCCATCTCTGCCGAAGCGGCTGCTCTTGACTTCGATATTTCTCCGTTTACCGGTTCTCCAGCTACAGTCAACATTGTTTTAGAGGAAGTTGGCAATGATGTTAAGTTTAACTTTGAGGTGACTGATACCTTGGCCGACATCACTGGGGTATTCTTCGATCTTAACGACACATTCAATTTAAACTCAAATGATTTGAGTGTTAGTGGCAATTATGTAACGGGGGGTTTGGTAACCAATACTAAGGATCTTGGCGGTGGTGTCAATCTGACCGGTGGTGGTCGCAGCAACCCTGGCTCATTCGATTTTGGCTTAAAGATTGGCACCAATGGTACCGGAACTGATGATATTAAAGCCACTAGCTTTATCCTATCTCACGCTACACAAGCCTTAACACTCGATATGTTTAAAGACCAAAAGTTTGGAGTGCGTCTGCAAAGTGTAGGGGATAATCGTGAAGGCAGTAGTAAACTAACAGGAATATCCCCTATAAAAGTTGTCTACCCCTCTGATAACAAACCAGTTGGTGTACCGGAACCCTCCACTCTACTGGGATTAGGCTTATTCGCTGTCGGTCTAGCTGGGACACGCCGCATTGTCAAAACCTAAGGAGTTGATATCAATCAAGCGGCTTTTGTCTTGGATATTACTAATAGCAGAGTAGAAAATTCGTTTGTTACCAATCGGTAAGGATATGCGCGTAGCGCATATCCTTACACCAATGGGGAAATAATAAAATTGGATTGTGATTCCATCGTCATCACAAACAATGATTGTTCTTGATAAAGGATACTCAGGAATTTGATGCTTCAGTTTCTGTAATCGAAGAATTCGAGAGATTAACTAAGCGCAGGGTGTATCTACTTTTCTTTGGGACTGAAAAAGTAGACGAAAAAAAATAATACCTGCTGATAATATCACTTTAGGATATAAAAATTCAGAGTTTAAATATAGTTTTAAAAACTTTTAAAATTGAATAAAAATCTCAGATTTAATCAAGTTCAGTAATGGCATCATCTGATAAGTTGGGGAAGTTTCCTGCTGCAGATAAACAAACTGATACCGTAATCCATTCGTCACTAGCCCCCATAGGCATTTTTGTTTAAACTTTTACCCTTATTATATCAAAAATATCTAAATTTTAAACTAAAGAATAATAATTATATTTTAGTAAATAGTGTAGTTATTATGCTACAATCAATCAAAAGATAAAGCCATTGAAAAGTTAGCCAATGCTTTACCTCTTGGAATAAACTTTGAAAGTAAAAGAAAAAGACTACAGCGCTTCTTGATGCAGCGCGCTCATGGGGTAAACCCCCATGAGCGGCTACATCAAGACAATTAATCGAGAGTTAATTTGGGACTGTATCTTTCCTTAGTTAATTGGCCTCAAAGCCTTATATAGCAAGCTTTTTATGGCTCATGTCACCCCCTCAGCCATGTCATACCAAATCCGGCTTACAGAGAACCATTTCTTATTGAGAAAAGACTGATATACATAAGTATTAATTGATAATAAGGTGCCTATCTCAAAAGGATTTGGTATCAGTATTAATTTCAAGGCAAAATTAGCTTTTAATGTTTTTGGAAGAATGTATCCATTGCCGTGATAGCACGATCTACATCTGCATTGATATCATAGAGCGATACATGACTTGCACCTGAAATCTCAACCAGCTCTTTGGGTTCGCTTGCAGCCTCATAAAATTTTACTGTCAATGAGCCAGTATCCTGTAATGCCTTCTCACCGTAGATACCGATGTACGGTGTGTAAAGATAGGGTGCATAGGACTGAGCATCAGCTAGCATTGGTGTTTCCAGCATAAAAGTTGGCGACTTGTGAGAGTAGTTAGGATAGGTTTCAGCTCCAGCCCGTTTGGTCATGTAGAACTCATAGCCTTCATACTGAGCTGATTTTTTGTCGAGAGAGTCGAGATCCAAACTTTCCATACCAAGGGCATCCATGTATTCGACTTTACCCGTTTCATAAAACTTTTGCCGTCCCGCATTTGCTGTTGCGATGGTAGCGCAAACAGTTTCACGGTCCATCGTTTTGAAATAACTTGTTTGATTACTCATCATGCCAGAGACGGTTGCGATGGCTTTGAGCCTTTTATCCGTAGTTGCCACCAGGGCCATATAGCCACCACTGGCGCACATGCCAAGGCCAAAAAGGCGATCTCGATTAACAAAGGGTAAGGTGCCCAGAAAACTAATCCCATCGCGGATGCTTTCCATCTTAATGTTGGCGTTCTCATAGTTGCGAATTTCACCTTCACTGTCACCATAGCCAACGTGGTCGAAGGCTAAAGCAACATAGCCCCTCTCGGCCAGCTTGTGGCAATAGATCGCACCACTTTGTTCCTTGACCTGATTGAAGGGAGGCGAATAGATCACAGCTGGATAGCTGTTAGAGGGATCAAAGTCTCTAGGAACATATAGATTAGCAGCTAGAGTATATCCCTGGCTTTTAAAGGAAATCTCGTTTTTTCCGGGATTAAGGATCACATTAAACATGTTTTATTCCTATCTAAATAGTTTGGTTAGCAGAGTCTTCAGCACGATTTTCAGGACTTCTCACAGAGCATTTATGACCTTAGAATGTGCCCCAAGCGCTCTGCGTCTACTTGCAGATTAATCCCTTGGAATCTTCTAAAACAAGCCTATTCCTCTCATTTTTTTGCCTATTTATCTCAGAGAAGGATCAAGATAGTCAAAATAAGTCATCCTAGATTCATGAATATGTGTAAGATTGTCCATCTTATTAATCGTCACGCAAGTTCCGAGGGCGTAAACGATACCCCTATTGAGGGATTACAACTGTTTAGAACGAGTCACCTTGTGGAACGATTGCCAGGGGTATACGAACCTGGCATTTGCGCCATTGTCCAGGGTAGGAAACGAGCATATTTGAACGGCACAACGCAAATCTATGATCAGAACCAATACTTGTGCTGTACGCTGCCTCTTCCTGTAGAGGCAGAGGTGATCGAGGCATCACCGGAAAAACCCCTACTTGGTCTTTGGTTGGGCATTGAGACTCCCACAATGTTTGAAACTGTTATTGACATGGCAGCTATAGACAGTTCCAGCACCTCCAGTACCGAAATAGTACCTGGGCTAACTGTGGCCAAATGGGATAACGAATTTACGAAGGCACTTCAGCGCATCCTGGAATTGCTAGATGATCCTATTGCCCTCAATATACTCGGCAACGGTAGGCTTAAAGAACTGATGTTTGCCGTTCTTCGAGGCGAGGCTGGGTGCTCGGTTTACCAAGCATTTGGTGGAGGAATGCAGAAAATATCGCGGGCCTTGACCTTCCTGAGAGCCAATCTTCATGAAGCTATCTCGATTGACGAGTTGGCCAAGGAAGCAGGCATGAGCCGCGCAGCGTTTCACCGCAAGTTCAAGGAAATCACGACTTATTCCCCTATTCAGTTTATTAAGCTTCATCGCCTCAATGATGCATCCAGGCTTATTGTGAGTGGCTCTACAGTTGCTGAGGCCGCATATCAAGTGGGTTACTCTAGCCCATCTCAGTTTAGTCGAGATTTCCGGCGGTATTTTGGCCAATCCCCTCGCCAGTGGCAGTGCTATTCCATTATAGAAAAAAAAGGTTTATAGTGAAGCAATAGCCCGAAAAAACGGCATAATTCCCATAATATACCCAAATCCTGGAGAAAAGCTTAATCGACTAGCGTGCCCATAGCCCATAAGCTGAATGCTTACAGTCTTCGAGGTCAGAATTCAGTATTGCCAAGGGAGAGCCGGTGACTTGCTGAAAAACCGGGATTGATGATCGTGATTTTTTTTTGCATCATAGAAGTAACTCCTACTTGGTTGGGAGGAAAGCCGCGCTGGTCATGATTAACTGGCATACTCAGCGCGGTTATTAGTATCGGTTTTTACCTTCTATAGTATAGATAAATCCTCGAAAAAATGCAAGGGGTAATTAAAAATATTTACATTTATTTACAAATACTAGTTTTATGGATTTAAGTTACTAGTAGTTAACGTTTTTATTGGTAATATTATTGAGTGACTATCATAGTTTATATCGGGTAAAAAGATTAGGAATTAATCATTTATATTCACATCCACAAGGTTTTGCAACCTGCCGAACACTATTGTTTTATATAGCGCTTTTAAATTAGGTAAGGTACATGTTTTTAGGGAGCTTTGGAGCTGGAAGCAGTGAAATCAGAAGGTAAGCCTATGGGCACTTATCACAGGCTAGAAGCCTGTTCCACCCACGCTACGCTAACAGCTGTCAGCCGTCAGTGGTCAGCGGTCAGCCTTGGCCGTTGGCCACGCTACGCGAATGGCTGAAAGCTGAAAGCTGATAGCTGATAGCTGATAGCTAACCTCAAAGCTAACCCATACCAGCAGACACTGAATTTTTCTCTAACGCTGAAACAGTTTTGATATCACAAGTTTTATGATTCCAGATATATGCCCCCAAGCCAACAGCTACATTAGAAATACAGGCAGCGGCAAAAATACCATTCACCCCAAATAGCTGACTGCCTAGATAGGCCAGTGGTATGTAAAGCACCAGCATCCGAGTCACCATCATCACCACTGATGGTAGCGGTTTACCTAAGGCATTAAAGGCGGAACTAGCAACTAGAATCACGCCTGCTCCGGCATAGCTAATCGGGACAATAAGTAGGTAGGTGGCGGTAATTTTTATTACTTCTGGGTTGCTGTTAAACAGGGAGGCTAACCAAGGAGCTGTGGCAGCAAGAATCACTGTTACTAGCACTCCCCAAAATAAACAAAATAGGAAACTTAGACGCAAGGCTTGATGGACACGGAGGTACTTTTTCGCCCCCCAGTTTTGCCCTACAAATGGTCCAATACTGGCAGAGATTGCAATTAGGACAATCTGGCTAAAGGATTCTACTCGTGATGCAATACCAAAACCTGCGACTGCTATAGTTCCGTAACTGGCTAGTAACCCAGTGATCACACCAATAGATATCGGAAATACCATGCTGGTTCCAGCAGCAGGCAAACCCACATAGAGAATTTTTTTCCAGGATTCTAAAATTACTCTCAGCTTGGGCAGGTTGAAGCAAAGCATCTGCAGCCGATTGTTCAGAAACCACAAGGCTACAACTAGGGTGGTGGCGCGGGAAATTACTGTTGCGATCGCTGCCCCTGCCAGTTCTAATCGAGGAAATCCTCCCAGTCCCAGAATTAATACTGGATCGAGGGCAATATTGACGAATGCAGCAACGGTCATAATCACGCTGGGAATAGCAGTATTGCCGGAAGCACGGATAGCATTGTTACCCACCATGGGGATAACCAGACAAATCATTCCCCAGTACCAAATCTGCATGTAACTACGAATCAGTGGTAGCACATCGGCATCAGCTCCTAAGGCGGTAAATAGGGGATCGATAGTTGCTAATCCCAGCAACGTGAACAGTGCTACTAATAGCAGAGACAGGGTTAGGCTATCTGTTGTCAGTCGTCGCACTTTCTGGAGATCCCCTTCTCCAATGGCACGGGCAATCACAGAGGATGCTCCCACCCCCAACCCCATCGCTAAACTACCTAAAGTCATCACCACGGGAAAGGTGAAACTCATAGCTGCTAGGTGTTTGGTTCCCAGTTGTCCGACAAAATAGGTGTCAATTAGGTTGAAAGCAATAACTGCAAATACTCCCCAAATCATCGGTATCGTTAGTCGGGTTAGCTGGGAGCTCACCTTCCCTTCAATTAGGTTTTGCTTCATGGTAGGGCATGCCTTAATTAAACTTAATAAAAGTTTACTAAATTTAAAATTTAATTGGTTTTGAGGATTTATCTATAGACAAGGTAAGAGGATAAAAGTGATAAATGGGTTAAAACAGGTAAATTAAGTAAATAGTTTCGCCTCATCTATAGTGTTTCTGATAGCTATGAGGTACAGAAATTTTTTTTCCTTATAACCTATTCTCTATTCCTTGTTCCCTATTCCCTTTGCTATAGCTAACTACTTAAACTAATAGTTTCAGAAACCTTATAAGATTAAAAAAAAGTTTCTTTATACCCAAGTAAGTGTTAACAAACGCTTCTTTGTGCTCTGGTTTTAGATGACGAAAGGGACTATAGGTAGATTCCCAACAAAAAAGAGAATAACCATAACCAGAGTTTTGGGCTATTTTTATCTGCTTGTTGAGTTCATTTATGGGCTTAGGGCGATAGAATTCTCCACTGTAGATACCTACGGCTACCGGAACGTAATAACTAGCTTCTCGTAAACCAGACGATTTGAGAGTATTGATTACGTCTTGGCTGGTCTTGCGATAAATTTGGACGATCACTTCATCGATCAAGCCTTGGCGTACCCAATACAACCAATTTTGAGAGTATTTTCTGTAGGAAAAACTTGGGGAATTGGGAGAAAGAGATATAATTAAGTTAGGGTTAATTTTTTTAACAGCTTGGTGAATTTTACGGGTTAATTCTGTCATCACTCTAGCGTGATTTCCAAACTGAGTTGGAATGCCCCAATGATCGTCTAGTTGAATGCCATAGAGGTTGGGATAGTTCTTTGCCACTTCAGTAAATAAATTAATGAAGTACTGTTGAACATCTGGGTGGTTTGGATTTAGCCACAGATGTTGATCGATAGCTTTTTTTCCTGTTGACGTCTTCAGGAGCCAATTGGGATGCTGTTTAGCAAATTTTGAATTAAGGTGAAGCATCATGCCATGTTCATACCAAGCATAGATTTTTAATCCTTGTCGTTCACCTTCTTTGATAGCGGCTTTTAGGGGGTCGGTAAAGGGTAAAGTAATCCGGTTATTTTTGAGGGAATAGTTACTAGGATAGGTAGTTCCACCATTATAAACATCAAGGTAAATTCGATTAAAATTTTTAGCAGATAACTCGTGAAATACATTGTCAGTTTGTCCTATATAGGATAGAAAGTTGTTACCGACATGAGTTACCCAAATTCCTTGAATTTTATTGGTGATTTTTGGGGTATGGCGAGGGGCAGGAATGATAATGTTAAATCCTACCAGAACTACCACTCCTATTAATATCCAAGTTATAAATTTCTTGAATTTCTTTCTTAACCGAAATTTCATTAGTTGATTGGTAATTGGTCATTGGTAATTCTTATTTTCCTGGGCATATGCGCTAGCTCCCAGCTTTGTGGACAAACCTCAAGAATCACCAACGCCCAAATCACCAATGACCAATGACCAATAACTAATGACTAATGACTAATGACTAACGAGCTTCGATAGGAATATAGGGAGAATCGTGAGTGCCAGTGTAGACTTGAGTAGGTCTAAAAATTCGATTGACTGCTAGCTGTTCCTTCCAGTGAGCTAGCCAACCCGCAACCCGTGCGATCGCAAACACTGGTGTAAACAAGTCACTGGGAATACCCAGCTTCCGGTAAACTAAGCCGGAATAGAAATCCACATTGGGATAAATCCCCTTATGACCCAGTTTTTCTTCCACTGCTTTCTCCAACTCCAAAGCAATCTCGTAGTACTTGTCTGTGCCAGATTCCTTAAACAGTTGTTCCGCTAAGTTCTGAAGTATCGTTGCTCGCGGGTCTTTTACCTTATAGACTCGGTGACCGCAACCCATAATTCGTTCTTTGCGCTGCAAGCGCTCCTCCAAGTAAGGGTGGACATTGTCCACTGAGCCGATAGTTTCCAACATGGTAATCACTTCTTCATTCGCCCCTCCGTGTAACGGACCAGCTAGAGTTCCCACCGCTGATGCCACTACTGCATAAGGGTCAGTAAGAGTAGAAGCAGTCACCAGAGCCGAAAACGTAGAGGCATTGATAGTATGTTCGGCATGGAGGGTCAGGCAAACATCAAAGACATGAGCTTCTAGAGGAGTAGGCTCTTGCTCATTGAGCATATACAGAAAGTTAGCAGCATAGCTAAGATCATCCCGAGGGCGTACTGGATCGTCCCCTTTGCGCATCTGTTTAAATGCTGCTACCATAGTGGGTATCTTAGCCAACAGGCGAACCACGGCTTCCCGAATGTATTTTGGATTGTCTAGAGCCCGTTTGGAGTAAAACAGACCCAAAGCAGCAGCAGAGGCTTGTAAAGCATCCATGGGATGACCTGTTTCTGGAAAACATTTCATCATGTCCCGGATGCTGTACTTTATCCTTCGGTGGAGGCGGACTTCCTCCTGGAATTCATAAAGTTCGTTCTTACTAGGGAGCTCACCCCAAATGAGTAGATAGGCGGCTTCTAGGAAAGTACTTTTTGATGCGAGTTCTTCGATCCTAATGCCACGATACTCTAGTATTCCCTTCTGCCCATCAACGTAGCTGATACTGGATTGAGCTGCTGGAATGCCTTCTAAACCTGGCTGGTACTCGCAAGCTATCATGTTATTACCTACAGAATCTTCAGTCATCTCAGGGTAACTTACCAGAGATTAGTGCTTAAGTCTTCCGTGCTACAAAGATTATTACTGTTTATTGTAATGACTATATTATAGCACTCTTTCACTTTTCTGACCCATGAATGGGGGGAGATTCCGAACCCGATAAACCCTGAAAGATTGCTATAGTAACCATTTGGGTGAGGTCAGCAAGAATAGCTCACTGCGACCGAAGGGCTTGCCAGTTAACGGAAGCTTTAACCCAATTACTCCAGCTTTTTTTAGCACTAGTTTTTGATTGGATACTCCCCACACCAACATTTCCGCCCAATTAGCTAAATCAGGTTGATGGCCAACTAGAGCTAAACGTCTTTGAGCATTAGTCTTTCGCCACCTCTGCTGTAGCCAGCTGAGCCATTGGTGAATGTCACCCTCAGGAGCGAGGCTCTCCGACTCTTCAACCAATGAGCCTAAACCAACATCTTGGAGGATGGCAGCGGTTTCCTTAGCTCTGACCAATGGACTAGTCAAGATTAGGTCAAAATGTAGCCCTCGTTTCTGGAGCTCCTTTGCTACTTTACTAGTTTTTTCATGGCCAATTTTGGTCAGTGGCCGCTCTTGATCGTTTTTGTAGGTACCTCGCTCAGCAGCAATACCGTGGCGAATTAAGTAGAGTTCCATGGGCTGATTGTTGAAAGTAGCTTAAAATGCGATCGCGCTCACTGAAAACACTCCTGAGTTCATTAGTTGGTATTAGTCACTTTAGATAACCGTATCCTGGGGATTAACTAACCGCAGTAGTTTTTGCTTGACTTGGGTATCAAACACTTCCCACTTGAGCTTGGCATACTCCGATTTGTCATTAAAACTACTCAAGAATCCCGTCGGAATTTCAAAGCCACCAGCCATCATGCGTCCACCACCAAAGAAACGCCCATGACTGTCTTGACCGAAAGCTTCTTTGATAAATTCATCAGGGTCGAGGGTTAACTTATTGGTTCTCAAGGAACCAATCACCACTTCTAATTCTTGGTCTTCATCGTAAACAATCCCGTAAACCACAGCAGTGTGAACATTTTCTTCAGTAACTAAAAAGTCAGCAGCTTGGGGAATAGCATCCCGGTCTTCATAGCGAAGATAGCCGACACCAGCCATAGAGAAGTTATCTTGGACAATGCGATATTTAAGCGATCGCTCAATAACATCCATGACTCGACGAGATCGGGATGTCTTGAGTATAGCGTTAAGCAGTTGAGTGTCGTAGAAGCGGCTGAGATATCCAGCTGCCAAGAAATCCTCTTCCTGAGCCTGCATCAGGATATTAGTATCAGAGCGCAGACCATGCATCAACGCTGTCGCACATTTGATATGTTCACTAATGCTACTATCGAGCTGTAGTAACCCAGCCTGAAGGTAATGGGTTAATAGCGTCGCGGTGGCTCTTGCTTGAGGACGAAGGTCAATAAATTCTGCTTTCAACTCCCCTTGACTAGTGTGATGATCAAAGATGGCAATTAGAGGAATATTCGCCTCGGTAACAATCGGTAATAGCTGGGTGGTTGTACCCTGATTGTCAATCAGTACGTAGCCCTGATACACCGATAAATCTTGATTTTTTGTGCTCTCCACACTCCAGCGTTTGGTTGGTAAACCAGTCAACTTAACCAGGGCAATGTTTTCCTGGTGAGAGAGGGTACCAGCATACACAATATCGCATGGGATATTATACTGCTCGGCAATCAGCTGGTAAGCCCAAGCGCTAGAAAGAGCATCTGGGTCAGGGAAATCTTGTAGGATGATCAGTTGCCGCTCATGTTGATGACGCTCTAGAGTCTCCTGCAACTGTTGTACTTTTGAATGTACTTTTGAACCTGATGTAGCCGACTGCCGCCTTTTTGTTTGGGAATTTCCCACGGAAGAATTTACATCTTGAGTAGATGACGGTTGCGCTTTAGCATCAACCTGTTCTGAATTTAAGCTAGATGCACCACTGTTAAGTAAATTGTTAGTCATTAGTTATTTAGTCATCAGTCCTTAGCCATTGGTGATTAGCCAATGGCCATTAGTCATTAGCCATTGGTCAACCCCCTTTTGGCTTCATTAGTCGTGGCATGAGTTAGCAGACTAGGCACCAATCACATACTTCCGCCACTCCTGATGCCGTCCAGTTTTTAAGTGTTTAGCAATTTCAAAGTGGAGACTACTATAAGGTCTCCGGGGTTGGGTTCGCAACATCATGTTGGCTTCTTTAGGGGTGCGATTCCCTTTTTTGACGTTGCAGCGCACGCAAGCTGTAACAATATTTTCCCAGGACTCACCTCCATGGCGAGAACGAGGAATTACATGATCTAACGTTAAGTCATCGCCAATGTAACCGCAGTATTGACAAGAGTGACCATCACGGTGCAGGATGTTACGACGGGTAAGGGGAATATCTTTGTAGGGTACCCGGACGTAATGGCGCAGTCTAATCACTGTAGGCAGTGGAAAATCTGCGTAAACGTATTTGCCGTTATGTTCGATACGCTCTGCCTTACCCTTGATCAACAAGACAACTGCCCGTCGCCAGTTGGTGATGTTGAGCGGCTCATAGGAGGCGTTTAACACCAGAACCTTACCCATTGGTGATCTTAGCTAGGAGGATTTTCCCAGATAGTAGCACAGGTTGCTCAATCTGGGTTATTTTTCCATGGGTTAGTTTAATTTACGGTGTTAGTGAACTGCTCAACTAAAGGCTGAACTAAAGAAATCCGTCAAGGGTCAAGTCAACTTATAGTTAGGTCAATTACCCATTACCTTAGAACCTGTGAGCAGATAAGTAGTCATTTTCCCTTTGCCTTTGACTTCAAACGGTTCCCGTTGCTCAAACCGGTACTTATCTTTTAATTTCTCATAGGTAGTAACTGTAACCTGAATGCCACCTGGTATACCCTGAGATTCCATACGGCTAGCCATATTTACGGTATCACCCCACAAATCATAGCTGAATTTTTTGATTCCAATTACCCCAGCCACAACTGGTCCACTGTTGATGCCAATCCTGAGACGGAAATTGTGATTCGTTTGAGCATTGTATTGCGCAATTAACTTTTGCATATCCAATGCCATTTTAGCGATCGCATCCGCATGATACTTGCAGGGTTTTGGCAGACCGGCAACAGCCATATAAGCATCACCAATCGTCTTAATTTTTTCGACACCATGCTCCTCAGCTAGTTGGTCAAACTCTGAGAAAATTACATTGAGAATTTCGACCAGTTCGGTGGGAGAGGTTTGGGTTGAGAGTTTAGTAAAGTCAACTAAATCAGCAAACAAAACAGTTACATCTTCAAAACTTTCTGCTAGAGTACGTTCTCCTTTTTTTAACTGTTCTGCAACCGGTTCGGGCAAGATATTAAGCAGCAAAAGATCAGCTTCGCTTTGGGCACGACGAAGTTCATCTTCAGCTTTTTTGCGCTCTGTAATGTCGCTAACTGTGCCTTCGTAGTAGAGCAAATCACCACAATTGTCTCTGACTGCTCGTATATTTTCCGAAATCCAAATTACCATACCATCTTTCCGATAAACCTCGGACTCAACCTCTGATAAGGTTTCTTGTTTGTGGATTAGGGCTAATATATCGTCACGACGCATCGGTACGAGGTAGAGTTGTTTCCCAATATCCGTGACTTGATTAATCAGTTGTTCTGGCGACTGATAGCCCAAAATACTTGCGAGTGCTGGATTAGCGGTAATAAATTGTCCTTCTGGTGTAACTTGAAAAATGCCTTCGGTGGCATTTTCAAAGATACTGCGATATTTATGTTCAGCTTCTTGTTTCTGCTTAATTTCCTGTTGCAGCTGAAAATTTTGTGCTTGTAGTTGCTTTTGTAAACGCCCGAGTTTCAAGTGAGTGTTTACTCTCGCCCTTACTTCTTCGTGCTGCACTGGTTTAGTGAGATAATCTACTGCACCGAGCCTGAAACCTTTAACTTTGTCGAGAGTATCAGTACGAGCGGTCATAAAAATAACTGGGATGTCTCTAGTTGACTCTTGAGCTTTCAAGCGACGGCAAGTTTCAAACCCATCAATTCCGGGCATCATAATATCCAGTAAGATTAGATCCGGTTGAGCATAGTTGACTTTCTGGAGCGCACTATAGCCATCTTGAGCGACTAAGACTTTGAAGCCAGAATTGCTCAACAACTCAAACATCACCCCTAAATTAGTCGGACTATCATCAACAAGAACAATTACACCTTTATAGCCAATTTTGTTATAGTTCTCAGTTAGGGGGATTGTCCTGGAAGAGGAATGATGATTAGTTTGAGTTACTGAGGAAATATTCATAATCACATGAACTCGTTATTGGGGTTTGTCGCTAATCAATGGCTAATTAATAAGAGCCAAACTACTCGGATATTATCTGACAATAAAATAGTGCTATTTAAAAATAAACCTTAAAAACTATAATAACTTATTCCTGGGTTAACTAGTCATTTAAATCGCGATTGTTTTTAAAGATATAGACTTTATTTTTTAATCACTTTATCTGGGGTTATTAAATCCTTTTCTTGATGCAGTCGCTCATGGGGTAAACCCCCAAGACCGCACCGGTAGTCGCTCATGGGGGGGGACTCCCAAGACCGCGCTACCTCGCTGCATCGCTTTATTTTCGAGGAGCTTCGTGGTCTTTTTTCTCCATGTACTTCCCAACAAATTCCAATATTTGTCGTTCTTGAAAACCTTTTGATAATTGACGCAACTTTTGAGAAAATGGAATGAATTTATCATCCAACTGTTCAATCAAATTAGCTTCCTCTTGGATGCCTCGAATATCACCCATAATTGCGAGTTCATACAGAACAGAAATTTTCTCTTGCGATGGCGCTACAGGCATAACATCTTCAGCTTTATCTCCCTTAGTGGATTCTACAATTCCTTGTCCTCCTTGTTGTTCTTCGGAAACTTCTGGTAAATCTAAATCCAGCCAAAAAATACTACCTTGACCGACAGTGCTTTTCACCTTTAATTCACTACCCATTAATTCCGCTAAACGTTTACTAATCGATAATCCTAAGCCTGTACCATTAACCTGACGGTCAGTATTGCCCACTTGATGGAATGGCAAAAATATTTCTGCTAGTTGTTTTGGTGGGATACCAATGCCAGTGTCTGCTATCACAAACCGCATTTTTTTAGTACCTTGCTTTTCGGTTAAAGCTTGTTCCCGTAGCGTGGCCGTTCGCGCAGCGTGGCCTACGGCCAATTGGCCAAGGTTTTTAGGTTGTTCGCCTTTGGCATTACCGTAGGGTAGAAGGTTAAACCGATCAACGCTCAACTCTGAACACCCCAAATAACCAACTTTAAACGTTACCTCACCAGTATCTGTAAATTTGACAGCATTTCCCAAAAGGTTCATTAGAACTTGTCGCAATCTTATTTCATCACCCTTGACAAATTCAGGCAGGGGTGAAAGGAATTCGTAACGGAATGAAATGTTTTTTTGTTTAGCACTGATCACCACAATTTCCACAATACCTTCCAGAAACTTGGGAAACTGAAAATCTCTGACATCCAGTTCCATTTTTCTGGCTTCGATTTTTGATAGATCCAGGATGTCATTGAGTAGGGTTAACAGATGCTGACCACTTTGCTGAATAATACTGAGCTGCTCTTTGTGCGTAGCGCTCAGTTGTGGTTCCTCTTGGAGGATTTGGGCATAACCTAAAATGCCGTTAAGGGGGGTACGTAATTCATGACTCATGTTGGCTAAAAATTCACTCTTAGCCCGATTGGCTACTTCCGCGTCAACTTTAGCCTGCTTCAAGGCCTGTTCTGCCTGTTTGCGATCGCTAATGTCTCGAAAAATCCCCTGGACAACTCTCTTCCCTTGCAGCTCTAAAGTAGTCGCACTAACTTCTACAGGAACGGTTGTACCAACTTGATGCAATAATTCCAGTTCTTCTTGAAATACACCCCCTGCCTCCACATGTTGCTGGAAAATTTGGGCGTAGGCTTTGAATCGTTCTGGTGGAATAATCTGACTATGATGCAACCCAATAATTTCATCTCTGCCACGACCCAGCATCTGTTCTGCCATCTGATTGGCTTCCAGGATGATTCCGGTTTCCGCATCTGCCATCAGAATCGCATCACCAGCTGACTCAACTAACTTTCGATACTTCTGTTCCGCCTGCCGTAGTTTTGCCTCTGATAGCTTGCGTTCAGTGATATCTCGGTTGCAGAAGATTCTACCATAGTAATCCCCACCACTCGTAAGGACTGGTGCTGAATAAAAGTCAAAAATACGCTCATCCTTGGTTACAAGTTCATCGTAGTGCGTTGTTTTGGGATGAGTCTGGAGATAGTCCACCTGAGCCAGAAATTCTTCGGGATGCTTCAGTTGAGAACTCAGCTGCTTGAGCAATTCTTTAATATCATTGGCTTGAAACAACTGTTCTGGAGTCTGCCACAACTCACAGAAATGCTGGTTGTAGGAAACCACCCGAAAATTTTCATCAACCACTAAAATTCCATCAATGGCAGCTTCTTGTTGCGCTTTGAGCATGGCATTTGTACGGAGTACATCCTCCTGTACCACAGAACGCTCAATGGCAATTCTAGCGAGTTGGGTGGCTTTATCCGCCAGTTCTTGCTCTTCGCGGTTTGGGGTATGAGGTTCAGTGTAATAGGTTGAAAAGGTGCCTAGCACCGTCCCTTGAGTGGACAAAATGGGGATAGACCAACACCCTCTGAGATTGTGGGAGAGTGCAACATCCTTTATATTTCCACACAGGGGATGAGTAGCAATATCCTTAACCATCACCGGTTCTCGCCAATAGGCGGCAGTGCCACAGCAACCGATATATGGACCAATAACCATACCATCAATCGCCTGAATGTAGGATTCGGGAAGGCTGGGAGCGGCACTATGACGCAGATTAACCCCATTTTTATCCACCAGGAAGAAGGCACACCTAATCTTGGGCAATTGCTCCTCAATCAACCGAGCCAGTCGGTCTAGTACATCTGGCAGCTTCTCCCACTGGGTAATCATTTCCAGGATACGATTTTGTCCAGCTAACAAAGCTTTAACTCTGTGGCTATCAGTAATGTCAGTAAAGGTACCAACTAGACGAACCACTTCACCGTTATCATCTTTGATCACCAGACCAGTCGAGAGAATCCAGGAAATTGAGCCATCTGTGCGCAGCAGACGAAACTTTTGTTTCCACTTCTTGATGCAGTCGCTCATGGGGGTTTCCCCCAAGACCGCGCTGCATCGCTGAGAACTTCGTCCAGCCAATAGGTTATCTAGGATGGCTTTCACCTCATCAATATCCTCAAGATGAATCAGTGCCAGTAATTCATTAATGGTCGGTCTATCTTGATCCAATGGGTAGCCAATCAGGCTGAGAAATTGGGGCGAGTAGTAATGATCATAGGTTTTCAGGTTGATTTCAAAGAGTCCGTTGGTGTTGGCTTGAATAGCCAGAGCAAACCGTTCCTCACTCTCCCTAAGCGCATCCTCAATGCGCTTGTGTTCAAGAACCTCCGCGATTAATTGTCGATTGAGCTGCCTCAGGGTAGCTGTTCGCTCTTGAAATTGATGTTCCAGCTGTTCATTCTGCTGACGGAGTGCCTCTTGAGCTTGCTTACGCTCTGTGATATCCTCAACTGTAGCTTCGTAGTAGAGTAGAAAGTTACTACTATCATGGATCGCCCGCACATTCTTGGAGATCCAGATTATAGTACCATCTTTTTGATAAATCTGTGCTTCAAACCCTGAAACAACACCATGTTCCTGTAGCTGTAGAAGCAAATCTGCCCGTCGTTGAGGATCAACATAAAGTTGGTGGGCAATATCGGTGACACTTGCTACGAGTTCTGCCGATGATTGATAGCCATATATTCTCGCTAGTGCCGGGTTAGCACTGATATAGTGTCCGTCAGGTGTGGTCTGACAAATGCCTTCCATAGCATTCTCAAAGATGCTGCGGTATTTGGCTTCGCTTAAGCGCAACAATTCTGCCCCTGCGTTTAGTTCTGATGTAGTTGCTGCCAACAATAAAGCGATTGTTGCCATCAGTATCATAAAAACCTGTAGCAGAGGAACTGCTTTGCTCAAGTCCCCGGTGCTGGCAAAAAACGGTCCGGTACCCAAACTGGTTCCTACAATAGCAATGCTCGATACCATCAAGCAGCCTAGGGTGGTCAGGGGTTGACCAAATTGGAGGGCAGCCCAAATCAGCCAGGGAAATGGCAACCAGGCGAGGGGATAGGTTGCCATTTTTGGCCCAATGTCCGACCCAAACACTCCCCAACTGACTGTCAAAAGTGAAATCAGCCAGATAGCTGCCAAAATAAATTGTTTTATCGTTATGCTTGCTTGAGGGGTTAACGGTTGTTGGTTAGACAGTTGCAGGTTAGTTTGGGTTGACTCTTCAATTTTCTCAACCTTGGCCAATTGGCCACGCTTTCGGCAAAGCCGTTCGCGCAGGGTCGGCCTTCGGCCAAACGCGAACAACCTGCCAACCTTCAATTCCTTCACTAGGTAGCACCACACTAAAAACACTGGTACTACGACTAAAACCACCATTAAGTCCCCTAAGCACCATTGCCACCACATCCCGCCGAAATTCCTACCATCAAATTCACCACTCAGGTGTAAGTGAGTTAGACTGACAGTCGGAGCGATCAGTGTGGCAAGCATCGACAGGCCTAGGAACCCCAATACATCTCGTCGCCGTTCTAGGGAAGGACGAAGCTGCCACAACCGTGCTAATCCTATCGATAGGAATACTGACAAGATATACCCTAAAGCAGTTATCCCAGAAACTGGCCAGAACCTCTGAGGCGAAACAGTCCAGAAAAATTCTCCCCAAGAAACCGATGGCAAAACTCCTTGGTGTTCGGTTAACCACCAAAGATACTCCCTTAGTAGTAAGACGGTTGCTTGGGTAATTCCTGCGGGAGACCAAACTGGTGGTAGTAATGTATTCCCTGCAATCAATCCATGGACTAAGTTTGCCAGCCCAAGGTAAACCAAAGTCAGTAAAGCTAAATTGGTTAAGTGTTGCCAGAATCCTTTTGCAATGAAAATCATTTTGGGAATACGCCCAAAGATGGAGTTAGGCGAAATTAATCTTTACGCACAATGACATAATTTTCAATCCAGAAACCGGTAAATTCCGCAACTTTACAAATTCTTTTATTTTCTAGTTAGATTTTTTTCATTCTCTTTAAATTAAAGGTTTTTTTGAGCTAGAGATTTAGTTAAAGTGAAAAGTGAAAGGTTATGGGTTAAGGCTATCTACTTAAGCTAGCCTATAGCGAAGGAGACTGGTAATTGTTCATTGTTGTTCATTGTTGATGGTTTTTCCTTGTCTGCCTTCCCTTTGCTTGATAAGAGGTAGCCTGGGTGAAAGAGACGACACCAATCTCCTCTGATTACCCTTTCTCCTTTTCCTTGTCCGCTGTTAACTATCATCAAGGAGCCAAGGCAAGTGGTATACCATTCAACTCAAACTTTCTATAAAGCTGAGATTTCACAGAATCCCCCTTACGCCAGTCCCTAGGGGACATGACGCTGGAATTTTCTATTAAACCTCAGCTATTGAAGGTTTTTAAATCAGCGCACCCACATATCCTTCTTTGGTTATCTAAAAAACTTGTATGTCAATCTTCTAATCTCGTAGGTGAGTAGGTGGTTTGTGGCAAAACATTAACGTAGTTATTTGAAGAAGAGTAGTAAGCGATGATCAACAAAGGTAATGTTAAGGTCAACAGCGCAATTACCGTACCCAAGACTTCTGCCCATCTATATGGGTGAGGGTCAGAAGAGTTGGCAGATGAGCCACTAAGTTCCATAAATTAATTGAAATTTAAACTAGGTCAGTTGAAAAGGACGATTAGTTGGGTCTTATCATAAACCCTACATCCTTTATTTTATCGATTTATTCCGAAAGGATTGTTTTCTAGTAAACAATCTCAACTAAATTCCAGCCCGCTTAACGATACTTTGCAAAAAACTAGGCTCAACAAGGTTACAGGTTGTAGGTTATAGGTTGTATATTACAAGTTGTAGGCTTTTAGTTACAGCTCGTAGGTTGTAGGTTACAGGTTATAACCCACATTCCAGATGTCAGTTTGTAGTAAGCAAACTATGATGCACTCGCACTACCCATTAAAATTAGGACATTGTCAGCCATGCTTTGCGCGAGTGGGGGAAATCCCCGCAGGTTGGGCTTTGGTGCGTTTTCCGTGATGGCGAGCAATCCCTTGACCGTAGGTCACGCGGGGCGCGTTCGCCATCACGGGTCGCACCTGAGGCATCGCTCCTAAATTCAGCAAACGTGAGTCTAGCTTACTTCTGAGTTCTGAGTTCTGAGTTCTTACTTGCGCGTAGCGCTATAAATCCGACCAACGGGTGATGGGGTGACGAATCAATTGCTGTCAATGGTCGAGAGCCTTTTGAACCAAGATGGGAATTTGGGAAGGGCGTTCAGCTACTGGGATTCTCCCTTGCTTAAATACTGCCACTTTTTCCTGTGCCGTAGACATTTTAGTCATATTACTCATAGCCTCTGGTAGGTGAGTATATAGCCTAGCACTAGGGTTACAAATTAGTTGTGTCTCTGGTGTATAGCGTCCCGCAATGTAGGAAATCACTGGTTTATGGATTTCCTGGGCTATATACGCGGCAGCGGCCACGTCTTCGTAGCCGCCGCCAGTCTGATCAACTAGGACAATAACGTTTGTAGCTTTATCTTTTTCCAAAACCTCCAGCCAATGGCTAAATGAAGAACCAACAATTGCTTCACTGCCAAGGTTAATAGCGATTGACTGTCCTAGGTTAGCTTGAGTTAAGCCTAAAGCAACTTCGTAGATCAGATAACTACCACGGGTAATTAATCCCACTGAGCCAGGTCTGTAAAATTCACTCTCGTGAGTCCCTAGCAAAACGTTTCCTGGAACAATAATCCCAAAACTGCTCGGACCAAGAATAATCGTTTTAGTAGCTTGGGCAATAGCTAGTAATTCTACCATATCCAAGGGAGGAATACTACCAGTAACTAGAATAATTTGCCTGATCCCAGCATCTATCGCTTCCAAGGCAACATCCTTTATCTGGTAAGATTCTTCAAAAATAATGGTTGTGTCCACAGCCTCGACATGATGGCAAGCCTGCTCTACTAAATCAAATACAGGAATGCCATGCAAGGTTTGCCCTCCCTGACCAGTACTAACTCCAGCTACGACATTGGTGCCATAGGCTTTCATCCGGGCAGCGTAGTACAAACCTAGAGGTTGTGTAATGCCTTGTACTAAAACTTTGCTATCGGTACTCAAGTTCATTGGTGATTGATCCTTATTCTTTTGTAGTTTGTCAATGATCAATGATCATTGATCATTTTTAGTTGCCAGAAGACTCTGGCTAATCAAAAAGGACAAGGAACAAAAGAATCGTAACTGAGCACTGACGCACTCAGCTAGATGACTAGGTTAGGACGTCGTGACCCCTTCCTGGCAAGAGATACAGCTTGCTTTACTGCCTCATCTAAGTTGTCTGTAAAGTATACGGGGAGCTGAGCCAAACGCTGTTGAATCGAGTGAAAATTTGTCCCAACTAAACGGATCACAAGGTGAGGTCTCTCAATCCCAGAGGCTGATCGAGGAGATTTGCCCTTAGATAACAGGTCTTGGTGATGGGAGCTAAGGGGATGACTGGTGGAATTTTGCTCCTGGTTCTCTGAATTGAGTACAGGTGTTTCCCAACTTTGACACAGTAGATAATTGGCAATCATCTCAGCTGCGGCATTGCTGGTAGCCCTATTGCTCAAGATATTCACTAAGACCACTTTAATCCCTTCGGATGTCGTTAGTTTTCGTAAAGCCTCTTGCAGTTCCTCTATCGCACCAGGAGTTATTGGCCAGTATTGGTTAGAGTTGATCGTTGGAACGAGATGACACTGTCTTGGTTTACCCTTTGCTTGGTATACCAGATCAACTGTTGTTGCAGCTAGACACATGCTGTTGCATATAATCCCGATGTTGCCTTTGAGATCACGACCTTTGAGATCACAACCATTGAAATTATGGCTTGAGTTAGTGAGCATCTGTTGGTAAGAACCGCTCTCAGCCATGGTCGATGTCAAGTTGATCAAATCCTGATGACGTCTCAGAGCCTTGTCGTTGATAGCAATCCTGCCATCAAGAGCCATGAGTTCACCAGTCGGGCTAACACCGAGGGGATTAATTTCCACTATGTCCAAATCTTTTTGGACAAAAAGTTGGTACATTTTATTGATAATCCCACTCACTGACTCAATCAGATTACCATAAAGTCCCATTTTGATGGCAAGACGCCGCCCATAGAAGGGTGAAAAGTTTTGCTCGACCACAACCTTTTGCATATCGCTGATCAAGGTTTTGGTGTCCATACGCCCTTGGGAAGAACCCAATAGCACAGGACGGGCCAAGTTGTAGTCTAGGAACACCGCTAGATAAAATTCTTGTTCAGCATTGTAACGGGATTCTGCTAGCAGTACTTGAGGATGCTTACCCAGAATCGGGAGTTTGAAAATTGCCCTAGCTGCTGCGATCGCATCGATGGTATTCTCTACACACCGGATCCGACGAGCTGGGCTATCTCCACAAGTAGATACTTGAGATTTGAGCACCACCGGATAGGGAATCTGTAATCCCTTGATGTCGGTAGGATGGTCAATGCGTTGAGCAGGCAAAACCGGAATGCCAATCTCACAGAATAATTCTTTAGCCTGATATTCTAACAGATGCATGATTCGCGAACAATCCTAAGCACGACGTTTCAAATCTTTTGCCACTTGGTTAATGCCGTAGAAACACTTCGGTGAAAGTGTCTAGCACCTGAAGCGGCCTTAAATGGGTTGTTAAAAACCGGAAAATTCTTCCCCCAGTAGCCCCTAGGTAGGATAGGTAGAAGGGAAGCAGGTGTCGATCGCTGTCTTGATGCAGCGCTGAGTTATTAATCTATGATAGAAGTCAATACTTGATAACTCCAGATCACCCCCGCAGCCAGATCAGGGCAGCTGTTCGTTGATGGTTCGCTGGGTTTGTGTCGATCTAGGAATGCTAATGGTGAGGTTGCCAGTCTAGACCCAATCCAAGATGACGGTTTAGGAGTATGTCACTCCTTGCTTCTTTGATTCTTCATCCTTAAGAGCAAGGAGACTCCCGTTATACCCGTAGGGTTAGCGGGAGACGGGGCTATAAAGTGCGGACGCAGGTTCCGCACACAGCCCGGAGACGAAACCTTAAAATAAGGCAGCCTTAATCATGGAGGCGCGCTTTCGCGACGGCGAATTAAATTCGCCACGGGTCGCACCTCTTTTATGCATAGCCAACTAACCATAAAGGCTGCCCCAGCGAGGGATTGCTCGCTGGGGTAACTTCTGACCCTCAGGAATTGCGTCCATGGGTCCAGTTGACATCTCACATAAAATAGTTTAAAATGTGAGTATGACTGAAAGAGCTTACCGATACCGCTTTTATCCTACACCTGAGCAGGAAACTCTGTTGAGGAGAACTCTAGGTTGTGTAAGACTTGTTTACAACAAAGCTCTAGATGCTAGAACCAAAGGGTGGTACGAACGTCAAGAAAGAATAAGCTACACAGAAACCTCTTCAATGTTAACAGGTTGGAAAAAAGAAGAAGATTTATTTTTTCTGAATGAAGTAAGTTGTGTTCCACTCCAACAGGGATTAAGACATCTTCAAACAGCTTTCACTAATTTCTTTGCAGGTCGTACTAAGTATCCAAACTTCAAGAAAAAACGCAATGGTGGTAGTGCGGAATTTACCAAATCCGCATTTAAATGGAGAAATAGCCAGATCTATTTGGCTAAATGCCAAGAACCTTTGCCTATTCGTTGGAGTCGTCAGTTACCGGCTAACTGTAATCCAAGTACCGTTACAGTTAGCTTAGATCCGTCTAATCGTTGGCATATCTCAATCAGGTTTAATGATCACAGAGATTTGAGTCTACCTCCAACTAGCAATCAAATTGGTTTTGATTTGGGGATTACCAGTCTAATTACAACCAGTAACGGTGACCAAATAACCAACCCTAAACATTTTAAAAAACTCAAGAAAAAACTAGCTAAATACCAAAAAGCTTTATCACGGAAACAAAAAGGATCCAACAACCGTTCTAAAGCTCGTTTGAAAGTTGCCAGAATCCACGCAAAAATTAAAGACTCTAGAAGAGATTTTACCCATAAGCTAACCACTAAACTGGTCAAAGAAAACCAATTGATTGCGTTTGAGGACTTAGCTGTAAAAAATCTGGTAAAAAATCACAAATTAGCTCAAGTAATCAGTGATGCTAACTGGGCGGAAATAATTCGTCAGGTCAAATACAAGTCAGAGTGGTACGACCGCAAAGCCGTCTTAATTGACAGGTGGTTTCCCAGTAGCAAACTTTGCTCTGTGTGCTTAAATCGCGTTGAATCTTTACCTTTAAATATTCGAGAGTGGGATTGTCCCTCTTGTAATGCTCACCATGATCGCGATATTAACGCATCAATTAATATTTTGGCGGCAGGGCTTGCCGTTTCAGTCTGTGGAGCGACCGTAAGACCGGAAGAGAGTAAATCTCGGAAGGCTGGTGCATTGAAGCAGAAACCTAAGTCGTGAGTCTTAGGAATCCCCCGCTATAATCTACGATGAGCGCGGTGGGAGGATGTCAAAATTCCCCCCTAACCCCTATAATTCATCACTGTTGCCTTGATATCTCACCAATTCCTGCCTAACCACTGGAAGCATAGGAGGATATTTTGGGTTAAGATTAAGTACCTTTTCTTGATGCAGTCGCTCATGGGGAGGGGCTGTGTGCGGAACTTGCTTCCGCACCT